>CAJMMH010000444.1 GCA_905214365.1 uncultured bacterium | reverse complement strand
GATCGTCAAATCCGCCCAGATTATAACCGGTCTCATCCTGACTCTTGCGGATGTTTGCAGCAACCGCATTCATCTTGGACACGTTGCTGCGAATTTCGGCTTTCAGCTCTTCCGCCTGCTTATGAATATGCTGCTGGCTCATCAGATAACGATGCAGAACATACAGGTAAACGCCGAATACGCATACCAGATACACAAACTGAGTCAATGCCAGTGTGATCGGCGAATGGAGCATTCCGACCATCAGAAGCAGCGGGATCAGGAACAAAAATATCGCTCCGACCGCAACCACTATCAGCCAGTCCTGCAGACGCTTCGGGAAAAACAGCACAACAAGCCAGTGATTCCGTAACAGCGGCCGGACGTTATTTTCCTCATACAGCTGCACAATCTGCTGCTCTAGCTCGGTATTCGCGTGCTCTAGAGGAGCGTTTTCCTGCTGAATCCGCTCCGCAACTGCATTTGCCTTCGCATTCGCACGCTCTGTACGGCAATCCTTAATCTGATTTTGGCAGATACTCAGCTTCTCATCGTATCCCGCCGCAATTTCCTCTTTTTTTCTTCTCTGCGCCGCAGCAGCAGCGTCAGCAATGGATTTATCCAGTGATGCCATTGACTTTTCCAACTGCTTTACTTCCGTCTGAAGCTGAGTCCGGTTCCGCCGTTCTTCTTCCGCGCGGTCCAGAATCGTTTCCGCTTCTTCAATAAAAGCAGCCGGAGTGATTGATACCGGTTCCATCCAAACACCTCCTCTGAATTTCATGTGTTCCCAGAACCTCGCTGTACCTGGCTTTGCGGCGGAAAATCAGCTGCAAAGCCAGGTGCATAAGAAGCTCCGAGAGTACATGTTATGCCGTACAGCACGCTGTGCAGCATTCCTGTATTTACTATATACCAGAATGCCCCATTTCACAAGTGTTGATCTTTGATTGAAAGATTATTATTTTCTTAATTTTCCCGCATTTACCGCTTGCAATTCCGTCTTAAATACGTTAGAGTGTGTTCGTGTACCTGCTGAATGCACTGCCGTACGCGATACGTACGTTGATAAAATTCAGGTATTTCCGACGGAAAATCAGCCGCAAAAGCAGGTCAATAAAAGATTCTGGGAGCATATTCTAGGAGGTATTTATGTTTCGTTTATGGGGAAAACTGATTCAGGACAACCATCTGATCCGGGATTATGTCGTAGAAAATGCAGATCCGCTTGAAACACGCACCCACAAGATCTTTCAGGCTCTCGATCGGCTCGCTCATGAATTTGATCTTCCGGTTCCGATCTGGCTTGATACCAACATCCGGGATTTCAAACGCAATTCCAAAACCCGTTTTTATCAGGACAGCTTTGTGGAGCAGATTCCCTTTGATTTTCTGGAAATTCAAGTCATCGAAGAAGATTGACCTACCGGATACACGCCGCAGGCGCACAGCCGGAAACGCTGCGATCCTGCCTGTTTCTATCCATCTGCACTTTGGTGCGGACCTGTATTGTACAGGCTGCAACTATT
>CAJMMH010000443.1 GCA_905214365.1 uncultured bacterium | reverse complement strand
CATACGGCTGCAGACCGGAAGTTTCAGAGCCGAAGCTGCGTGAAATCATCAGCGAACTGCTGGAAAAAGGATATCTGGAAGCAACGCCTGATCAGTATGCATTGCTCCGGTTGAGTGAAAAATCCGGAGAGCTGCTGCAGGGACAGGCAGAGATTATTATGAAGTTTTCCAAACCGAAGCCGAAAAAGGCGGAGGTGTCCAAGAAGCAGCGGCGCGCGGCAACGGTGGATCTGGATTCTGACGGTTGGCAGCTGTTCGACCGCTTAAAGCAGCTTCGCCTGCAGATTGCCGGGAAGCAGAAGGTCCCGCCATATATTGTCTTTAACGATAAAACACTGATCGATATGTGTGCGAAACGTCCGGCCAACAGGGAGGAAATGCTGATGGTATCCGGGATCGGGGAAGCAAAATTTGAAAAATATGGAGAACAGTTTTTAGAGGCAGTCAGGCGATAGGTGGTATCGGAAGAATTGCTGTAGGTTATGCATGATTAGAGACTGTAACAAATATCAAAAATAATCAGTCAGTCAGATAAAAAAAGTCTTTTGTAATTATTCTGTTTCTGTTAAAATAAAGAAAAAAGCAGATGGAGGAATGCAAGATGGATAAGTGGACAAGAGTACTGTATCAGCCGAATCGTCCGCTTCGCGAGGACGGAGCGGTTACTGCGTCAAAGGAGCACATTCAGCTGTCAAAAGAAGCGGCGGAAGAAGGAATGGTACTTCTGAAAAATGAGGGACACGCACTGCCGCTTGCGCGGGGGGAGAGAATTGCGCTGTTCGGAAAGGGAAGCTTCGATTATGTCAAGGGCGGCGGCGGAAGCGGCGATGTGACGGTTTCCTATGTTCATAACCTGTATGATGGATTTGTGCTGCTTGGAAAGAGTGAAGAAGTATTTCAGCCGTTGGCTGATTTTTACCGGGATTATGTAAAGGAACAGTATAAGCAGGGTATTCAGCCGGGGATGCTGGCTGAGCCGGAAATTCCACAGGAGCTTGTCACGGGAGCAGGCGCGTTTGCGGATACTGCAATTGTGGTAATCAGTCGTTTCTCAGGAGAGGGATGGGATCGTCCGTATCCGGGATATAAAGAAGAAAACTGTACCTGGGACCGTGTTTTCCCGGACGGAGACTTTTTTCTGACGGCAGAAGAAAAAACGATGATTGCGTGTGCAAAGCAGGCATGCAAAAAGGTAATTGCAGTTCTGAATGTCGGAGGCGTGATTGATACTGCGTGGATCCGTAAGGATGATGGAATCCATGCAGCGTTGTTTGGCGGGCAGGGCGGTATGGAAGGCGGACTTGCTATGGCAGACGTGCTTTGCGGCCTGGCAAATCCATCCGGAAAGCTGGCGGATACCTGGGCGGAAACGCTGGAGGATTATCCGTCCACCGCAAATTTCCATGAATCAACTGCATATGTAGATTATACAGAGGATATTTATGTCGGCTATCGTTATTTTGAAACGGTTCCAGGCGTTGCGGATCGCGTTGGATATCCGTTTGGTTACGGCTTATCCTATACGGAATTTGATGTGGAGATAGAG
>CAJMMH010000442.1 GCA_905214365.1 uncultured bacterium | reverse complement strand
GTTCTTCTGAGTGCAAGTTGGACATTTTTCTGCCTGGGCAGTATTCCATGCAGGATAAGATGAATGCCGCCGAGACATTCCTCGACGGCGGCACGAATTTCAAACGGCCCTTGGATGAGGCGATCCAGCTCATGGACACCGGCTTTGAGAATGCCGACATTGTTTTTCTGACCGACGGACTGTGCGAGCTGCCAGAGGACTATCTGGAAACGCTCCGTAAAGTGCAGACTGCACGAAAATTCACCGTGACCGGCATCCTGCTGGACGCAGGCAACCCCGGCATGGATTTTAGCTTGACGCCGTTTTGCCAGAAGATCTATCGGACCAGCGAGCTGACGGGTGATGAGATTGTAAGAGGTCTGGTTACGCAGCATATGTAAAAGCGGCGAAAATGATTGACAGTTATCCTGAAACCATTATAATAAAGGAAAAGGTACTGTATAATTGATTATGTGGATGCCTGAAAGGAGGCGTTTTTATGAAGGGTACAACGCTGAAAATTGAACCGGAATTGACAGCACAGGCCGCCGCTCTCTTTGCAGAGCTTGGAATGGATCTGAGCACTGCGACCGGAATCTTTTATCGTCAGGCATTGCGGTATCGCGGTCTGCCGTTCGATGTGCGTCTGGATGAACCGAACAAAACCACTTATGCCGCAATGGATGCCGCAGAAAACGATAAAATGTATGGCCCGTTTGATACAGTGTCCGATCTGATGGAGGCGCTGAATGCTTAAACCAGAGTTTTCAGGGCAGTTCAAGCGCGACTATAAGCAGGCTGTCAAACGCGGCTGCGACCCCAAGAAATTGGAGACTATCATTACAATGCTGTGCGCCGAACAGCCACTTCCAGCTGAGTATCGAGATCATGCGCTGACAAATTCCCGTAATTATAAGGGGATGCGTGAGTGCCATATTCAACCCGACTGGCTGTTGGTCTACCGGGTCAGACATGAGATCCTAGTCTTACAGTTGATCCGAACAGGAACGCACAGCGATTTGTTTTAGCCATTTTTCTCAAAGCGAAAAAATTTGCAATCTATAACACACAAGAAGCAGACAAGCATCGTCTGCTTCTTGCTTTATGCTTTACTTTTTAGCATGGCTTTTGTTTTCAGGATCGCTGCGCGGAAGGTTTTCTGTGCTTCGCGTTCAGTGGGAAAGACCGGGAGCAGGAAATCCAGTGCCGCTTGAATCTGACCCAAATCGTCCTGCGTCAAATGACCATCCATCAAGTGCTGGTACACCTGTCGGTATGCCAGACGCACGGAGTCAGAAACACTTGCTCTTGAGAAATATTCTGTGATCAGGCCGCCAATAAGCGCGGATTCTTCAATAGAATACTGCATATCTACCGCCCTCCTTTCGCGCACCCGCATATCATAGCATATTGTAGACGGACAGGCAAGTTAAGACATTCGTTCTCCTGAAATATCCGCAAGTTTATATCCATCTGCCGCTGCGCTACAATAAAGCTGTATTCCAGGTCAGAGCAGATGAAGGGCGGAGCAATTTCAGGGCGGAGGTGAAGACTTGGGGACAGGTATGCCCCCGGTTCCGCGCGCAAGACATGGAATGAAAGAATG
>CAJMMH010000441.1 GCA_905214365.1 uncultured bacterium | reverse complement strand
TGCTTGCTCATAACCAAATAACTGCTTCGCAGTTTATCAGGAGGGGCTTGTACCCCTCCTGATACAAGCAAGTCCCCACCCACTGCTTATTGCTCTTCGCAATGGAAGCAGGGGACTTCCTTGATTTGTTAAAAACTCTGTCAGCGGTCCTTTACCGCTCCGATCAGCGTATTGATATCCTCTACGCCATGCTGCTTCATATATGCTTCGATTCCCTCCGCTGTCTCAACGGTTGCGTAAGGATTGAAGAAATTGGCGGTTCCGATGCTGACTGCCGTTGCTCCTGCAAGAATAAACTCAATCGCGTCATCCGCACAGGTAATCCCGCCCATACCGATCACCGGAATCGCTACCGCGTGCGACGCCTGATATACCATGCGCACAGCAACCGGCTTGACTGCCGGACCGGACAGACCCCCGGTACGGTTTGCCAGTGCAAAGCACTGTCTGTGAATATCAATTTTCATACCAGTCAGCGTATTAATCAGGGAAAGTGCGTCCGCGCCTCCCGCCTCTGCCGCCTTTGCCATCACCGTGATATCGGTTACATTGGGACTCAGCTTCATAATGACCGGCTGCTTTGCCTTCGCCTTCACTGCCTTTGTAATCGCCTCAACTGCCTTCGGATCCTGTCCAAACGCAATTCCGCCTTCTTTTACATTGGGACAGGAAATGTTGATTTCCAGCAGATCAACCGGCTCATCTGCCAGGCGCTCTACCACTTCCAGATACTCTTCGGTGCTGTGGCCGCAGACATTGACGATAATCCGGGTGTCAAACTGCTTCAGATATGGGATATCGCGGCTGCAGAACAAGTCAATGCCCGGATTCTGAAGACCGATCGCATTGAGCATGCCGCTGTGCGTCTCCGCGATGCGGGGCGTCGGGTTGCCCGGCCACGGAACATTGGCTACTCCCTTGGTTACAACCGCGCCGAGACGGTTCAGATCCACAAATTCGCTGTACTCCGCGCCGGAACCGAATGTTCCGGACGCTGTCATAACCGGATTTTTCAGCTCTACACCGGCAATTTTTACTGAGGTATTCATTACAGCTCCACCTCCTCTGCGTCAAATACGGGGCCGTCTTTGCAAATCCGCTTATTGTGAACATTGGAATGGCTGTCCGTATCTTTTGAGCCGCATACACAGCCAAGACAGGCTCCAATTCCGCACGCCATCCGCTCCTCCATGGAAATAAAGCAGCGAATCCCCTGCGATGACGCATACGCCTTAATTGCCCGCAGCATCGGGGTCGGCCCGCAGGCACAGATCACATCCGCAGCCAGCTTCTCCCCCTTGATTGCATCTAATACATTGCCCTTTGTTCCGTCGCTGCCGTCCTCGGTCGCAACCCAGGTCGGAAGCACCTGTCTGAACTCATCAAGCAAAAATTCGTCCTTCGCCGTCTTTCCGGTACGATATCCGAGTACGGCAAGCTTCTCACCCGGAAGCTCCTTTGCCAGCTGCAGCATCGGCGGAATCCCGATTCCGCCTCCGATCAGCATTACCTTTCCCTCCGGCAACGGAAATCCATTTCCAAGCGGCCCTAAAATCGTGACCGGATCTCCCTTCTGATAAGAAGAAAACTCTTCC
>CAJMMH010000440.1 GCA_905214365.1 uncultured bacterium | reverse complement strand
GGGACTTGCTTGTATCAGGAGGGGGACAAGCCCCTCCTGATAAACTGCGAATATCCGCTTGACTCAAAAAGAAGGCTTCCAAGACACCCGGCTTTAGCAAAGAAAAGAGCAGAGACCACATGTGAATCTCTGCTCTTCTTTATTAATCACTCCGGCTGCCAGAATCAATCGTTCTTTTCACTAGAGCGTATTTTCATATGTATACCAGATATATCCTGCGCAAAGCTTATCAAACCTCAAACAGCAGATCGCCATAGGTCGGCATCGGCCATACGGAACGGTCTACTACCTGCTCGAGCTCGTCAACCGGCTTTCTTAACGCATCCATTGCCGGTTTTACTTTCTCCATGTAGAAGAACGCCTGCTCCTTGCCTTCCTTTGCCGCGCCCTCTGCCTGGAGCTTCTTCAGCTCGGTCAGAGCCTTGTGCGCTTCGCCGAGAAGCCTGGAAGCCTCGGTCAGCATGTCAGTCTGCGCACCGACATAAGCGCCGTCACATGCAGCCTTTACGGTATTGATGGACTCGGCCAGCTCAGTCAGATAGGAAACAACTGCCGGAACGATTTCCTTGGTTGCCATATCGATCATCGTGCACGCCTCAATGTTGAGAACCTTGCTGTAGGTCTCATAGAATACTTCCGCACGCGCTTCCAGCTCTCTCTTGGTGAGGATACCGAACTTTTCAAATGCCTCGATAGTGCTCGGCGCAACGACAGACTTGATGGACTCAACCCAGGTGCGGACATTCGGAAGTCCTCTTCTTGCGGCTTCTTCTACCCACTCATCGGAGTAGCCGTTGCCGTTGAAGTAGATATCCTTGTTCTCTCTGAGGTACTTTACTGTGATTTCCTTTGCAGCTGCCAGCTTGTCGTCTGCCTTTTCAATGTAATCTGCAGCATCGCTGAATGCCTCTGCCATCATGGTATTCAGTACGATGTTCGGCTCGGAAATATTCGCAGAGGAAGCAACCATACGGAACTCAAAACGGTTTCCGGTGAATGCGAACGGTGACGTACGGTTACGGTCGGTCGGATCCTTCTCAACCGGCGGGCACTCCTTTACACCAAGATCCAGTTTTCCAGTATGAATGGAACTGTCCGCATATCCGTTCTCAATCAGCTGGTCAATAACGCCGCCGATCTGATCGCCAAGGAAAATGGAAATGATTGCCGGCGGTGCCTCATTTGCGCCCAGTCTGTGATCATTTCCCGGATTGGAAGCAGCGGTACGCAGCAGCAGCGCATGCTTCTTTACTGCCTTCATCACGCAGGCAACCATCAACTGGAACCGGTAATCGGTCTCCGGGGTCTTGCTCGGCTTAAACAGATTGATGCCGTCATCCGTAGACAGGGACCAGTTGTTGTGCTTTCCGGATCCATTTACACCTGCGAACGGTTTCTCATGAAGCAGGCACGCAAGATTGTGGCGGGTTGCTACCTTCTTCAGGGTTTCCATTACGATCATGTTGTTATCAGCAGCGATATTGGAAACAGAGAAGATCGGAGCGATCTCATGCTGTGCCGGAGCTACTTCATTGTGCTGGGTCTTTGCGGTAATACCGAATTTCCACAGTTCTTCATTCAGCTCTTTCATAAACGCGCCGACGCT
>CAJMMH010000439.1 GCA_905214365.1 uncultured bacterium | reverse complement strand
CCTGAATTTTATCAACGTACGCACCGCGTACGCCTCAGAAATTCAGACACCTTCGACAAAAAATCCTCTCGCAAATTCAGGCACAACGAGATTCCGAGAGCACATAAAAGGAAATGGAGGAAAAATTTATGATAGCGATTGGATGTGATCACGGCGGATATGAACTGAAGCAGGAAATTATGAAGTTCCTGGAGAAAAAGGGACTGGAGTATCAGGATTTCGGATGCTATGACACAAAATCAGTGGATTATCCGGTTTATGCAAGAAAGGTTGCTGCGGCAATCCTTGACGGTTCCTGTGAAAAGGGAATCCTGATCTGCGGAACCGGAATCGGTATTTCCATGGCGGCAAACCGGATTCCGGGAATCCGCGCGGCGCTTTGCAGCGACTGCTTCAGCGCGGAAGCGACCAGACTGCATAATGATGCCAATATTCTGTGCATGGGCGGACGTGTTCTTGGACCGGGACTGGCAGTAAAGATTACCGAAACTTTCTTAGAGACTCCGTTTTCCAACGAAGAGCGACACGCGAGACGAATCCGTCTGATTGAGGGCGATGAGGCCTGAAGAATCAGTCATCCCGGATTGATGTCTGCTGGGTACATCAGCGGGCAGCGATGCAGATTACGGGGATCCGCAAAACGGATATATCGTTGATGGCGATATCACTGTATAGAAAAGTCAGACAGTATATGAAAAGCGGCAGACCATTGGTACAGGAAATAGATCTTAAGGTTCCTGGCCGGTGGTCTGCCGTATGTTCTTTTGTGGTTAGATTTCTTCCGGAGGTGTCCGGTGCACCCATTCCATCAGTTCTATGGTGAGTTCGGAAAAATGGCCGGATTCAATGACAGAAAGAAGATGGTGAAGACGCCGCAGCGCCAGAAGCAGCAGCGGCTCGGAAAGAAGCCCCTGTTCCGCCGCGTCAGCCAGCTCATCCAGATCCAGAATTTTCACATGACCATCCGGATATACTTCGACGTCAGCAAGGAGGTCCGTGAACGTGTAGGAATTGGTCTGCGGATCAAACGAAGTGTCAATAATATCGCAGTACCAGAACATAAACTCATGCTGATGATTGTAGAAACGGCTGACTTTAATTCCGAGCTTCGGAAAGTAGCAGGAGTAGCCGTAAGCCAGATCGTGCTTGGGATGGAGCGTCTGCCAGGCCGTGAAAATCCGGTCAGAATGCAGCGCAAGAATACGATCGTGTACGAGGGGAACTGTTTCAAAGGGAATCAAACGTTTTCGGTACAGAGTAGGGTTCATAAAAACTCCTTTCCTGGTGGTATGTAAGCCCGGAGTCTTTTCTGCGGCTCCGGGAGCACATGAGAATGCCGTTATGTTTCTTCTTGCAACTCATCCCGCCGCTTTAAAAGCGGAGAACTCCTTATCTATTGGTATTGAGTATATCACAATGGAAACAGAAAGTAAACGTCGGATTCACGGAGCGCAAGGTATAAAATAAGAAAATGCGGAAATCCTCTCAGACAGGAAATGGTTGAGTATGTACTCTCGCAAGTCCAGGCACAACGAGATTACGAGAGCACATATGTATGTACTCTCGGAGTCTTTTCCGCACTTGCTTTTACGGCTGATTTTCCGCCA
>CAJMMH010000438.1 GCA_905214365.1 uncultured bacterium | reverse complement strand
TACGTTGATAAAATTTGAGCGCGGCTGGCGGAAAATCGGCCGTAAAAGCAAGTGCGGAAAAGACTCCGAGAGTACATCTATATAAAAAGGCAGAAGCCAATACGGTATAATACCAGTACGGCTTCTGCCTTTCTTTTGTCGGATTTGCGGATTACTCCTGGCCCGGCTTCTCAGACTCAACAATCGCAGACTTCTGCATCGGAATCCGGCAATTCTTGTTGTTTCCGAACTCAACGATAACGGTATCGTCAGTAATGTCGATAACGGTTCCGTAAAAACCGGAAGATGTCAGAACGATATCTCCAACCTCCAGAGCGGAAAGCATCTCAGACTGCTTCTTCTGCTCCTTCTTCTGCGGTCTGATCGCGATGAAATACATCACACCGATAATTACTACAAAATAAATGATGATCATTGCCCAGCTCATTCCTGCATTCGCTGTAGCATCTCCGCTGGCTGCGGTTGTCGTACAGCCTGCCATGCTCACCATTGCGGCAAACAGTCCTGCAGCCGCCATTAACTTCTTTTTCATCTGTTCTTTTCCTCCTGGTGTTTCTGCACACTCAGTTCCATTCCGTATCCGGAAGTCCAAAGCGTACAATTGATTACTGGTTACTGCTCGCCCATTGCCATAGAATCCAGCATACTCTTTTTATACTCTTTAAAGCAATGTCTGTCAAGGCTGTCACGGATTCCAGTCATTAAATTATTATAGAAATACAGGTTATGCAGCACGCACAGACGCATGCCGAGCATTTCCTTTGCCTTCAGCAGATGACGGATATACGCTCTGCTGTAATCGCGGCATGCCGGGCACTGGCATCCCTCTTCAATCGGGCGGGCATCCATTTCATATTTTGCGTTAAACAAATTGAGCTTGCCGAACTTTGTGTATACATGTCCGTGCCTTCCATTTCTGGACGGATATACACAGTCAAAAAAGTCAATTCCGCGTTCTACGCCCTCCAGAATATTTGCCGGTGTTCCGACTCCCATTAGATACGTCGGCTTGTCCTGCGGCAGATACGGCACGGTTTCTTCAAGAATGTGGTACATCTCTTCGTGACTCTCGCCAACCGCCAGTCCGCCGACCGCGTATCCGTCCAAATTCATTTCAGCAATCCGCTTCGCGTGATCAATACGGATATCCTCATAAACGCCGCCCTGGTTGATACCGAACAACAGCTGATGCGGATTTATCGTATCTTCTAAGGAATTGAGTCTCGCCATCTCCTTCTGGCAGCGGGCAAGCCACCTTGTCGTACGCTCTACACTATTCTTAATATAAGAATACTCTGCGACAGAAGACGGGCACTCATCAAACGCCATTGCAATGGTTGAACCCAGATTGGACTGGATCTGCATACTCTCTTCCGGTCCCATAAAGATACGGTGTCCATCGATATGGCTCTGGAAGGTAACGCCTTCTTCTTTAATTTTTCTCATCCCGGCAAGGGAAAATACCTGGAATCCGCCGGAATCAGTCAAAATCGGACGATCCCAGTTCATGAAGCGGTGAAGACCACCCATCTTCTTGATCAGCTTGTCGCCAGTGCGAACATGAAGATGATACGTATTGGACAGCTCCACCTGTGTACCAATCTCTCGC
>CAJMMH010000437.1 GCA_905214365.1 uncultured bacterium | reverse complement strand
TCAATTCCGTTCATAACCGGCATCTGGATATCAGTCATAACAACATCAATCGAAGGGTTCTGCCCAAGAAAATGCAGGGCCTGGCGTCCGTTGGAAAAGCTGCCTGCCACTTCAAATCCCAAAGAGCTCCATGGAAAAAGATTGACAAGCCCTTCAGCAATTTTGGGCTCATCGTCAACAATGATAATCTGATACATAAAAGTCCCCCCTAAGGTCTGACGTAAAAAGATATCGATGCTTTTATGATAGCAGATATCATCAGAGGAAGCAAGAAAAGATCTGGCGTTACTGTTCACGCTGCACTCGAACAGTAACGTGTGAACAATACGACTATGCAGGCGGACTCGAAGCTATTTATTGGCGGATCAAAGATGCGCGAGCAGAGCGACCGCCGGAATGGAAATCAGCGGAATGGTAACGACTGACAGTACGGTAGTAAGGACAAACAGCTCGGTTGCGTAGGAACTGTCCTTTCCAAATCGCTCAGCAAACATGATTGCGCTTGCCCCGGCCGGACAGGCGGCAGCCAGAAAGACCGTGAAGGATACGGTGAAATCCAGATGCATCATCCGGAGAAAAATCAGACTGATTGCTGGAATCAGGATTAGCCGGACAACGCTGACAAGATACACGCGCGGTTTTTTCAGACATTTCAGAATATCAGCCTGAGCAAGGTTTGCGCCGGCGACAAGCATGGCGAGCGGCGTATTCATATTGGCGATCAGTCCGAGCGGGTAAGAAAGTACCTCCGGAAGGCGGATCTGAGCCAGAAAACACACGATACCGGCGGCAATCGCAAGAATCGCCGGCGTCATTAATTTTTTCCACAGCGTTTTCAGCGTGAATGTTTCGCCCATTGCGCGGATACCGTGCGTCCACAGGAGGACATTAAAAGCCGTAAGATAGGCAGTCAGGTAAAAGACACCGATGGAGCCGAACAGGCTGTTGACCAACGGTACGCCGATAAAACCGCAGTTGGAGTAAACAACGGAAAGCTTTTCAATGCCGGACAGATCGGAGGAAGAGCCGGTTCCGTCGGCCAGTCCGGAAACGTCGGGAGAAACCGCGCGGGAGGCATGGCCCGGACGGAAGATCAGTTCTGACAGCAGGATAGAGATAACAAAGGTCAGAACAGACGCAAGCAGACAGAGGAGCAGTCCGTGCAGAAGCTCCGCACTGAAATCCGTCTGATAAGACATAAAGCTGAGCATCGGAGAAATGACCATCAGAAGCAGATTGGACATTTTTGCTGTGGCAGATTTATCAATCAGTCTGGTTTTGAAGGCAATGACGCCGACTGACAGAATGATAAACATCTGGATGATTTTTAGTGCTACGATTGAAGCCATGATGAGATCCTTTCTGGGTAGAAAATCGCAAAAAAGCATATCAGAGTGGGTTTGGCAGCATACCGCACGTTGTATAGGAAAACCGCGCTGATTGGACTGTTTTGCGTTTGTGTGTTTTATGTACTCTCGGAATTGTGTGGTATCTGACTTTGTGGGAGTATATTTTATTATAGCGCGTTTTTGCGGGACAGAACAGAGAAATTTGCTGGTTACAGTTCACGGCAGGAATTGTTATAGTTCATAATAGGAATTTTCTGAACAGAAAGACATTGAAAATCAGGAAGCCGGATGCT
>CAJMMH010000436.1 GCA_905214365.1 uncultured bacterium | reverse complement strand
TAATGCAAATATGTACGGATACGTTAGTCCGGAATTTACGCCTATGGAGAGTACAGGAACTTGTGAGTAGATTGATATTTATATCATCAAAAGCATACTCGTTGAAGTAGGAATGGAACATAGAAGTTTATAACTTTTTATAAGTTTTCAGTAACGGAGAATTATGATAATACTTACATCAGACGGGCTGACTAGTCCGCAGATCCGGGAGAAAATTCGGAAGGGACTGACCGGGCTGACCGGACGGGCCGTAATTGTAACGACAGCGTCGCCGCTTCGGGAACGGGACGGGAATGTTCCAGTGCTGCGCGCGGCAATGGAGGAAGAGGGACTGGAAACCGTCTGTCTGGATGTGGAGACAGAAAACCCGGCGGTCATGCTTTCTGCGGACGCGGCAGTTCTGATCGGGGGTGATCCGTATGTGTTGCTTTTAGCGCTTCGACGCTGGCCGCACGCAAAAGCGATTCTGAAGGAAATGGCAGATCACAGGCTGTTAGTCGGCATCAGCGCCGGAAGCATGGTGCTTGGTCAGAGCATTGCGTTTGCAGCAGATATTGAAGATGGGATCGGCCAGGCAGGAGATGGAGACAGTCAGGCGGAGGGCTTTTGCCTGACAGATGTTTCTATTATGCCACATTATACGGCATATCAGACGGTATATCCGCAGACAGACCGGGTGATTTCCGGGTGGAGCCAGAGCGAGAAAAAGAAAGTTGTTCCGATCAGCGACGGCGAAGCGCTGGTGCTGAAAAAGGCAGGAGGAAGAGCGGTTTATCTGAAGGACAGCGGATATGAGCCGCAGGTATGCCGTTCCTTTGATTCTGGAGAAATTGGCGGATATGTTTTTGATCTCTATGGCACGCTGATTGATATCCACACGGACGAGGGCAGTGAAGAGCTCTGGAAGAAGCTGGCGCTGTTTTATTCGTATCGGGGCGCGTTTTATGAACCGCTGGAAATGAAAGAAACGTACGAAATGCTGACCGATCAGGCGCTGACGGCGCAGTGGGAACGGACGAAGGAATTTCCGGAGATCCAGATCGAGGACGTTTTTGCTGAAATGTACCGGAGAAAGGGTGTGGATCCATCGGATGAGCTGGTACAGTTCAGCGGACAGATGTTCCGGGCACTGTCAACGGAATATGTCCGTCTGTACGCGGGTGCAAGGGAGCTTGTAGCGTCTCTCCGGAAAGCCGGAAAAAAGACCGCTGTGCTTTCGAACGCGCAGCGGCTGTTTACAGAATATGAGATGAAGCGTCTGGGAATTTACGATCTGTTTGACGAAATCTTTCTGTCATCTGATTATGGCGTCTGCAAACCATCGTTGGGCTTTTACAGACAGCTGTTTGAGAAAACCGGCTGGAATCCGGAAACGCTGATGATGGTCGGCAACGATCCGGACTGTGACTGCCGGGCAGCAGAAGAAGCCGGGATGAAGACCTGCCTGATCCATTCCAACCTGTCGCCGGGTAATTGTGGACCGGACGGGTGCGATGTGTATCTTGGGCATATGAATCTTCCGGCGCTGCAGCGTTTTTTGCGGAAATAGTGCCCGCAGCCGGTAAAAAACACGCATCTTGCAGAAAGCCTTTTTTAACAAATCAAGGAAGTCCCCTGCTTCAATTGCGAAGAGCAATAAGCAG
>CAJMMH010000435.1 GCA_905214365.1 uncultured bacterium | reverse complement strand
CGGAACCGCGCCCTGTCTGTTTCATCCTTTTGTATTTTTCTTTCCGTTTCTTATTTCGTTTCCTGCTTCTTTACTGTTCCATCCATTGAAAGCTCAAACGTGTATCCGTCTTCCCCATAATGCTCATTGGGCGTCCATACCGCTGTTTTCTGCGTCAGGTTGTACACAACGCTGTGGACGGTGCAGCCGTTTTTGTCATCGTTTTTCCAGGTTCTTCTTCCGACACCGGAAAGAAGTTCCATTGCCTCCGCTTCATCCGCAACAGTTCCATTTGTTTTCTTCAGGCGTTCCTGCAGAAAATCATACCGGTCTAAGCCCTTCATTTCACTCTCCGCAACACCGTTATAGTATCCAGGTGTCAGGATAAAGTTTGTCACACACTGCCAGTCGCTGCTGACACTTCGCTCATCGGTGTCGTTGTAAACAACGTTCAATTTCCGCGCCGCGCCGTCATTATCGGTGCTGTCGGTTCCTGTTACCCACTCCAGGACCGCGCTTCTTCCGGTCGCATCTGCAATCATGTAATGATAAGATGTGTTTGCGGAATCGTGGAGATCATACTGAGAAACCAGATCAACCGCTTCCTCCACACTGCCTGCATAGTCCAGAATCAGACGCAGCATTGTCGTTGAGGTCAGGTCCGGCTTCTCCGTATCCTGAGCGGTCGGAACGGTTGTTTCACCCTGATAGCTCATAAAGATTCCGCAGCTGACTCCCGCGTCATTTACGCCGTCCAGCGGCACGAACGGAGCTGCCAGACAGTTGATTTTATCCATCAGCGATGTCACATCCGCATCTGTATCAATACCAAGGAACTGAAGGTCGATCGTAGAAATCGACGCATGGCGGCCATGCCCTGGATTGGTATATACCAGACAGGTATTGGTCTTGCTGAAGTCATAATTCCGGCCAAATACCCAGTCACCGGCCTCGGTCTGCGCGGTAAACGCCGAACATGCAATTTCACTTTCTCCAATGTCCATCGGAATCAGGCCTTTTGTAATACTGCTTGTGATAAAGCTGATCAGTTCTTTATCGCTGGATGCGCCGCCCTGCTCCAGAAATTTGTCAAAATAGTAATTGCCTGCAACCGTCATCTGATATACGGAACCGTCCTGATGATCATCGTCGCGCTCCAGGATCTGATGAAAGGATGCCAATGTGCGGATTTCATTGCCCCATAAATTCCAGACTGCAATGCCGCCTGTGGCTGCCGCACCAACGATTACAGCTCCGCAGATGGCCGCCGCCTTTTTCCATAACGGTCTCTTTCTTTTTACTCCGGTCTGCTGTCCGGCTACTGTTTCTGAATGCTGTTCTGATTTCATGGTTAATGTCTCCTCTTATATTTCTAGAACGTGTTTGAAAAATCGTTCCTGCACGCCCCAATGGATCTGCGTTTATTTCTGCCGCAGCATCCGTTTTCTTCTTCTGTGCCGCATAAATCCGGAACATTGCTTCTCTGCTTCCGATCCGCTGGAAGTAAAACGAATATTCACAGGCCGCTTAAAGCCGACAGATTCCTTATTTATGTCCAAAAAGAAAGCAGCCGTATCCGACTGCTCTCTTTGCGGTTCAGTTTATTAAACCATAAAATCATTAGATTGTCAATTATTTTTATTTATTATTATTTAGCGTTTTATTTATTTTAATTTACCTTACAGCGCC
>CAJMMH010000434.1 GCA_905214365.1 uncultured bacterium | reverse complement strand
TCGAATTATGACGCACATCTTGCAGAAAGCCTTTTTCAAACACGCTCTAAAGCGTATCTGAAAAATCAGGTGCATAAAAGATTCCGAGAGTACATAATAAGCAAAAGGAGGAAATGCTTATGAAAAGACACTCTGCTCTTGCTGCCGCCCTGCTGTTTGCCGGGCTGTTCCAGACACCTGTTCTTGCTTCTGATTCCGTTTCCGGATATCTGGAGACAATGAACCGCCTGTATGAATATGCCTGGAGCCAGGAATATCCGCAGGAAGCTTCCTATGATATCTGCGTGGAAAAGAATGCTCCGGCTGCGGACTGCATTCCCGCCGCTGTTCTCGGTTATCAGATTATGGATTATGATCAGGACAACGACGCGGAACTTCTGATTGTCCGCCGGAACGAGGATACCGCGTTCGGCGACCTTATTTTTCAGATGTATGAAGTCATTGACGGAACTGTTGTCCTTCAGTCGGAGCTGACAGCCGAAGAAATGGCTTACATCCCGGAAGAAGGCATTCTGAAATGCTATTCCTATCTTGATGAAGAGGAAAACCGCCGCATCGGATGTGATCTGTGGACCTCGGCCTGCTATCTTGCGGACGGCATCACAACTGCATCGAAGCTGCTTTCTTATGATGGCCAGGAACTGTCTGTCATTGATACTGCGCTTTGCAGCGGTTCCTCGTTCCGCGAACATGATATTTCTGATGAGTACGCGCGCATTGGTGTCACTGATATCGATGAATCCGCGCTTGCCGCAGGCCGCATGACCGCCTGCCAATACCTGACAGCCTCTGATCTTTTCGTTGAATACGAGCAGCTTGTAACTATCGACAGTGACACGTACTTCCAGTGGTATCAGAACCCGGACAGCGACCCTTCCTGCGTGATCGGAACCGCGTCTGTAAAAAAGCGCTGCTGGCTTCCGGTTTTTGAAATGTAAAAAGCAACGCGCCGTACCGGGACTGCCGGTACGGCGCTTCTTTGATACCGGATTGCTGCGTGCCCTGCACTCTCGTTTTCCAGTAGTTCCGCATACTGATCAAATGCTTCCCGGTCGCCGTCAAGCGCCAATTTCATTGCCGCCTCCAATAGGAATCATGTAATCACTCATTGGATTCTTCCTCATCTTCTTCCAGTTCCTTCAAAAATCTGTTATTCCTGTCCTCCGCTTTTTTCAGCTGTTTTTCGAGGCGCTCAATCACTGCTTCAAATTCCTTCTCATTTTCATCCCATACCTCCTTTGCGGACGCGTCGGTGAAAATAATTTTTCCAATACATGAAATCCACATATTGATTTGAGTGGTCGCATATCTTGTACTCTCTATCAATGTCTGCCCGACCGGAAATCCCTGTCGACAGTCGAACTTGACACAATATGAAATACTCCCATCATTAAAATCGAGCCGGAAGCTTCCCCGGTCGTCCAGAAAGTTAATACGGCAAAAAAGTTCCGACAGGCGGCTCATCATCTCTTCATTTTTCGGGTCAGCCTTCAGCTGCACATCTCCGAACAGCTCCAGTGCCTCGCCCTGCTCTGTTACAAATAAATCAAACTGACTGCCATTTCCGCAGATTGTTCCTTTTTCTAAAAGCGCATTTACCAGATTCTCTGCCGGGTCCTCCAGTAAATACTTTGTCAGGTTTGCTGCCTTGCGGTACATACGCTTCATTTTTTCCATCTTCAAG
>CAJMMH010000433.1 GCA_905214365.1 uncultured bacterium | reverse complement strand
GTACGCCTCAAAAATTTGAACACATCTGACAAAAAATCTTCTCGTAAAATCAAGCTCAAAAAAATTCCGAGAGTACATTTTACAGAAAGGGGCATATTCTGTATTAGAGCGGAGAAAAAGGATTTTCGCAGAGCGCGGGAATCCTTTTTCTGTACGCTTCGGGAAGTAAGAATGGTCAGACGCACAGAAGCCGGTCTGTGCCAGCAAGGTGTTTCAGGCGTCCGGATGTATGAAAGCGGACGTCAGGCAGCGGATGGCTGTTTCGGAGTTTCCCGTCAGAATGAAACAGAGAGGTATCAACATGGCCAGTTTTACAAACTATGCCACGCTTTCTTATAATGGAGGAATTAGCAATTCCAATACCGTAACCGGAGAACTGGTGGAGGTATTGTCGGCAACTAAAACGGCAGTATCGGATCAGTATGGAGCAAATGATGAGATTACCTATGTGATTTCAATTGTGAACAGCGGAACTGTGGCAGTGGATGGACTAACGGTAACTGACGATCTCGGCGGATATCTGTTCAACGAAGAAACCGTGTATCCGTTGGCGTATCAGACCGATTCGCTGCGGTACTATGTGAACGGCGCGCTGCAGACGCAGGCGGCGGTGACGGCAGGACCGCCGCTTTCGATCCGCGGCATTCAGGTTCCGGCAGGCGGAAATACACTGCTGATCTATAAGGCCGCGGTTACTGCGTATGCACCGCCGGGGCAGGGAAAATCTATCACCAATACAGCTGTAATTACCGGAGCAAATATCGATACGCCGCTTGAAGTAACAGAAACTGTGCAGGCAGAGGAACGCGCAAGACTCAGCATCAGCAAGGCAGTCTGCCCGGCATCGGTCGCGGAAAACGGCCAGCTGACCTACACCTTTACCATCGAAAATACAGGAAATACCGAAGCAGGAACTGCGGATCATGTGATTTTGTCTGACGTATTCAATCCGATTCTGAAGCTGGTTTCCGTGACCTATAACGGAACAGCGTGGACGGAGGATGCGGAAAATTACACGTATGATGAAACAACGGGACTGTTCCAGACTGTGGACGGCCAGATCACCGTTCCGGCTGCGTCTTATACGCAGAATGCGGACGGGACCTGGTCTGTGACGCTGGGAGCGGCAGTGATTCCGATTACGGGGACTGTGTAATAGCAGTGAATGTTATGTCAAGCGGATATTCGCAATCCGTTTCGCTACTTGCTCATAACTAAATAACTGCTTCGCAGTTTATCAGAAGGGGCTTGCCCCCTCCTGATACAAGCAAGTCCCCACCCACTGCTTATTGCTCTTCACAATTGAAGCAGGGGATTTCCTTAATTTGTTAAAATATAGTTATCTATTTATTGGTAAATGGGCATGGGGCTGCCGCACATTAGCGCGGCGGCCTCTGCTTAATCCAGCCAGTTGTACAGTGATATGTAGCCATGGCTTTAAAAGTGGGTAACTGCTTCTATATAGATGCCTTCAGCTTCCGCAACCGCAGCAAACATGCCGGAACCAGGATCAGATCCGCACCGGTCCAGGCAAGCACTTCGGCGTAAAAGATTCCTTCCGCGTCAAGCAGAAGCGGGAGAAATACGACGCAGCCGGTACGCATCAGAAATTCCGCGATGCCGGAAAGCATCGGAAAGAGCGTGTCGCCGAGTCCCTGCAGGGTGGAACGGGTAATATGAAGCAGATACAAAAT
>CAJMMH010000432.1 GCA_905214365.1 uncultured bacterium | reverse complement strand
TGCCTGTCCACAACGGAACGCTCATTTTCATTTGTTTTCCCCGGTTATCCACCGGATATCCTCACTGATCTGCCTCACATATTCCGGTGCTGTGTAAGAAGCGGCGTTATCCCCATATAAGAAACGATGCAGCTCTTCCACATCTGCAGTCAGATCCACTGCAGCAAGCGCGTCCTTTACTCCTCCGGTTGCACGGCAGATTGCTCCGTTTTCGCCATCGGTCTGATAATGGAACGGAAATACGCACTGATCTTCAATGACAAAGGAACCTGCCTCAAACGCAAGCGCGCCGATTTCGCTGAATGACAGATTGGTTACTATATTTTCAGCCGCTCGATTCACCGCTTCCATCACGGCTGACGGATGTTCAAAAAGCTTTTGCTTCATCTGTTTCAATACCGCGCCGACTAGCTCCCGCTGATGCCCGGTTCTTCCGGAATCCTGCAGTCCTCCATAACGCACACGGCAAAATGATACTGCCTGCGTTCCGGTCAGAAGCTGCGTCCCGCATCCTGCGACCTGAGGTGAAGGAATTCCGGTCATTTCATTTACCTCCGCCAGATAGCCGTTCAGATATCCAAGAATTTCTTCATTTTCCACGGTCATTTCAACGCCGCCCAGCGTATCGATCACAGAAGCTGCCGCCAGCCAGTTTACAGCGGCATATTCCCGGATATCCAGATCTAGGTTCAGATTCAGCATACTCACTGTATCGGATATTCCGGTATAGCAATTCTGCGCATTCGCCTTGTCATAAAGCCGATCCGGATAATACCGTCCTCCGCTGATCAAATGCATCAGCGTATCTCTCAGAACCGATACCAGCCGGATGCCACCGGTACGCTCATTCAGGCTTACAATCATCAGCACATCCGTATTTGCGCCCTTCGTCATACTGCTCTGATCCCTGGCATCCACACCAGCCAACAAAATAGTACGGTACGAATCCTGATTTGCCGAAACCGATTTCAAATCAACCGCGCCATCCCGGATCCAGGAAAGGCTCTCCGCCGCAGCTGCCTGCGTTTCATCTTCTCCCTGACCGCCGACAAAAATATCAGAATCCAGTTCTTCATGTCCGACCTTCTGTGAAACGCTGATCCCATACGCGCATACTGCCAGAACTGCCATAAATACCAGTTCCAGAAGCCAAAGCCAGATTGACTGCCCCGGTGAACTGCCCCGCTTGTTTTTGCGAAACTCCATCTGCATTTCCGCCTTTCTGTTTTTCCCAGAAGCATGCAAAGCAAAGCCGTTTCCAGTACGGCTTGTTCGCATGCTTTATAGTAGCTTATGCAATTTCCGTATTTTTATGAGGTTCCTTTTTGCACCAATGAAGCAGGGGACTTCCTTGATTTGTTAAATTCGGTTGCCGCAGCCCACTACGATGTCCGCTTGAACAACAAAAAAACAGACAGTTAATATACTGTCTGTTCTGAGTTGCGGGGACTGGATTTGAACCAATGACCTTCGGGTTATGAGCCCGACGAGCTTCCAGACTGCTCCACCCCGCGACGATATAAAATTATATGAGATATTATCTCAAATGGATGGAGGTGGATTCGAACCACCGAAGCAAGTTGCAGCAGATTTACAGTCTGTCCCCTTTGGCCAC
This sequence comes from uncultured bacterium, assembly GCA_905214365.1. Taxonomy (GTDB): domain Bacteria; phylum Bacillota; class Clostridia; order Lachnospirales; family Lachnospiraceae; genus Anthropogastromicrobium. Next base: position 94 of record CAJMMH010000432.1, on the reverse strand, counting down.
TCGGGAATCCATCCATAGCTATTACTTTTCAGTAATAACAGTGGGGCCTATAGGGCTCGAACCTATGACCCTCTGCTTGTAAGGCAGATGCTCT
>CAJMMH010000431.1 GCA_905214365.1 uncultured bacterium | reverse complement strand
ACAGGGAACCGCCAAGCATCTGATCTCTGGACGCGCTGATGATCGCATTCGCTTCCGCATGCACGCTGCGGCAGAGCTCATAGCGTTCCCCGCGCGGTATCTTCAACTTCGAGCGCAGGCAAAACCCAAGATCAGTACAGTTCTGACGGCCGCGCGGCGCGCCGACATAGCCAGTCGATACAACCTCATCGTGGTTCACAATCACCGCCCCGTACAAACGGCGCAGGCAGGTTCCCCGCTTCGATACTACCTCAGCGAGATCCAGATAATAATTGATTTTATCTCTTCTCATTCAAAACACCTTCCTTTCGGCAATAATCCAGCAATTCATCCCTTCGCTTTCGCGCGTGTTTGAAAAAGGCTTTTTACAAGATGTATGTCATAATTTATGTTATCACAAAATCCCTGTTTGAGCAAGATGCCGTCATTTCTGTTGTCTTGACATTGTGTTCTTTTTTTTCTATACTGAATAAGAATAATTTTACAAAAAGAAATGCAGAAATTTCCTGATGTTTCGGGCAGTCTGCAGACAGACAGAAGCTGCGGCGAATTTTGCAGAAAGCCTTTTTCAAACGCACTCTAATGTTGCCTGCATATACAGGAAACGATACAGCAGAAACGGAGAAATTAATATGTGGATCGCAGATCAATGGACTGATTATGAAATTCTTGATACTTCCGGCGGGGAGAAGCTGGAGCGCTGGGGCGAGTACCGGTTGGTTCGTCCGGACCCGCAGGTGATCTGGAATACGCCGAAGGATCCAGCACTCTGGAACCGGATCAACGGACATTACCACCGCAGCAACCGCGGCGGCGGCGAGTGGGAATTTTTCAAGCTCCCGCAGCAGTGGAGCATCAATTACCGCGAACTGACCTTTCAGCTGAAGCCGTTCAGCTTCAAGCATACCGGACTGTTCCCGGAGCAGGCAGTCAACTGGGACTGGTTCTCCGGCCTGATCCGGAATGCCGGACGTCCGATTAAGGTACTGAACCTGTTTGCCTATACCGGCGGGGCAACGTTGGCTGCCGCAAAGGCAGGCGCGTCCGTTACTCATGTAGACGCTTCTAAGGGTATGGTCGGCTGGGCAAAGGAAAACGCGCTCTCCTCCGGTCTGGATCAGGCGCCGATCCGTTGGATCGTTGATGACTGCCAGAAGTTTGTAGAGCGGGAAATCCGCCGCGGCAATCACTATGACGCGATTATCATGGATCCGCCGTCTTATGGCCGCGGCCCCAAGGGCGAGATCTGGAAAATTGAGGATGCGATCCATCCGCTTGTCCAGCTCTGCGCGCAGCTGCTTTCGGATCAGCCGCTGTTCTTCCTGATCAACAGCTATACAACCGGGTTTGCTCCATCGGTTCTTACCTACCTGCTCGGAACAGAAATCCGTCCGCGTTTCGGCGGCATCATGGCAGCCGATGAAGTCGGCCTTCCGGTCAGCCAGAACGGTCTGGTTCTTCCGTGCGGTTCGAGCGGCCGCTGGCAGGCGGAATAAAAAAGAAAAAAAGCGGAGGTTTCGATGAAATCAGATCATCGAAACCTCCGCTTTTCCGTCACGCGGCTTTCATACGTTTCTCACTTCTTACCGTTTTGGCTCTGATTAGTGATACAGACCCTCGTCGTAAGCAGCCTTCTTCTCATCCAGGATTTCCTGATATCCAGCATCCAGATACTCCTGAGACAGCTCAGCGTACTTATCCTCAAACTCTTCCGGAG
>CAJMMH010000430.1 GCA_905214365.1 uncultured bacterium | reverse complement strand
AAGATACGTCTGAAAATCTCGCCTCTGCTCGCTGTGTCCGCCAGAAGAAGCTTCTGAAAATCGCCCTGAGCAATCATTACAATCTGCGTAAACTGCCGGTAATCCAGTCCAAGAATTTCCGTCACAGCTCTTGTTACATCTTTCGTTTTCGCAACCGGCGCGCGATCTGGCTCTGACTCATAGACCAGCGCCGCGTCCGCCTTCTGAACTGTCATGCCGCTTCCCCGTCCCTTCGGGCGCAGATACTCCGGATTCCTTGTCACACGATATGCCTTCCCGCGATATGTAAACTGCAGCTCCACATATGTTTTTGTTTCCGGCTTTGCGTATTTGCTGCGGAACATCTGGGAATCGCGCACCATCCCGCTTGCTTCTCCATACAGCGCGAACGTAATCGCATCGAAAATCGTGGTCTTTCCCGCGCCCGTATCGCCGGTAATCAGATACAGTCCCTGCGTTCCAAGCCGGTTAAAATCAATCTCAGTTACCCCCGCATACGGTCCGAACGCGCTGACTGTCAGTTTCTTCGGTCTCATCTGCCATCCCCCTTTATCTGCGCAAACAGCTCCATGATAAACTCCTGCTGCACCTGGCTCATTGGCTGGTTGTTCTGCAGCTCATAAAATTCTTCAAACAACTCCTGGTCTGTCTTTTTCTGTTCCTCTTCAGCCGGTCCGATCTGCCGGTTTTCTCTGGTTCTCCGGTTATCATAAGAAAGTCCGAGAAGATTGGGATAAATGACCCGAAGCTTCTGCACCGCATCCGGAACATCTTCCTCATCCGTCAGGGTAACCTGCACATAATCCTCCTGATTGCTTTCCTGATAAAATGAACGGGAAGTTACCTCCAGATACGTCCCGCGAACCGTACGCAGATCCTGAAGCGGCTTTAACGGAATGGCAGTCACCGTCACTGCTCCCTTCTCTCCCAGACATACTTTAGTTACGGACTTTTCCTGCCCGGCCTCGGAACCGGAATACTTTAACGGCGTCCCGCAGTAGCGCAGCGTCTCTCTTCCCACCCACTGCGGGCTGTGGATATGACCAAGCGCAGTATAATCAAACGACTCAAATACTGACGCGTCTACATTATCAACACCGCCGACCGCAACTTCTTCGGAATCGCACCTTCCAGCCCCGGTTACAAACTGGTGTGCCACCAGCACATTCCGATCCCCGGGATTGATCTTCATTTCCTCCACTGCCGCGTGCACCGCATCCTGGTACGTCTCAATGTTATCCCGTTTTAACGCATGGCGGACAAGTGACGGCCGGACAAACGGAAGCATCCAGATATGAACCGGGCCATACGCATCCGTCAGCGTCACCTCCTGCGCCTCTCCATTATAAACCGGCGACAGATATACGCCTCTGCTCTTCATCAACTCTGCGCCAAATGCGTTCCGTTCCGCTGAATCATGGTTTCCGCTTACCGCAATCACACAGATCTCCGCGTCCGCAAACCGGGTCAGGAAACGATCCAGCAGCTGCACCGCTTCCGCGGACGGCACCTGCCGGTCATACAGATCACCCGCTAACAGCAGCGCGTCGGCCTGCTCACGGACACAGATTTCAAAAATCTGATCCAGAATATAACGCTGGTCATTCAGCATTGAAAACTCACTGATCCGCTTTCCTAAATGCAGGTCTGATGTATGAATCAATTTCATCTTAATTGTCCTTTCTCTGCCATCGTTTTTACGTTACTGTTCACGCTACGCTCAAACAGTAACGGATTTTGCCGATGCTTCGCATG
>CAJMMH010000429.1 GCA_905214365.1 uncultured bacterium | reverse complement strand
ACAATAAGGTATTGGTCGGAATTACAAAAGAGGGTCATTGGGTTCTGGTTGATTCGGTAGAGGAGATCAAGGACGGAAGCTGGAGACAGTCAGTAAAAAGTGCGGTACTTTCTCCGGACGCGACAAAAAAGGTATTGTATATCATTGAAGAAGGAAATGCGCAGGAAATTTCGGTTGATGTGATTTTCCCGGTTCTGCATGGCTTGTACGGAGAAGATGGAACGGTACAGGGTCTGTTTGAACTGGCAAAGATTCCGTATGTTGGATGCGGTGTGCTGGCGTCTGCGGTATCCATGGATAAACTGTATACCAAGCTGATTGTCGATACGCTCGGCATTCGTCAGGCTGCTTATGTCGGAATCAGAAAAAAAGAGCTGGATCAGATGGATGCTGTAATTGCGCGGGTAGAGGAGAAGCTTGCGTATCCGGTTTTTGTCAAGCCTTCGAGAGCAGGATCTTCCAAGGGCGTCAGCAAGGCAGAGACGAAAGAGCAGCTGAAGGACGCGCTGCTTCTGGCGGCGGAAAACGACAGTAAGATCCTGGTTGAGGAAACCATTGTCGGACGGGAGTTGGAGTGCGCGGTTCTTGGCGGTGAGACGGTGAGCGCGTCCGGTGTCGGAGAAGTGCTGTCAGCGGCTGAGTTTTATGATTTTGACGCAAAGTATTACAATGCGGATTCTAAGACAGATACGTCCCCGAAGCTTCCGGAGGGCGTGGAGGAAGAAATCCGCAGGGATGCCGCCGCAATTTTCAATGCGGTAGACGGTAGAGGTCTGTCCCGTGTAGACTTTTTCCTGGACAGCAAGGGTGTTGTTTTCAATGAAATTAATACGTTGCCTGGCTTTACGTCAATCAGTATGTATCCGATGCTTTGGAAAAAGCAGGGGTTAGAGGCAAAGGAACTGATTCAAAAGCTGATTGATACTGCATATAATCGCTGATAAGCCGGAGGATCCGAACATGACGAAGGATGTGCTGGTGACAATTACCGGTCTGGTAAGCGGTCCGGAGGATAACGATTCAATTGAAGTAACAACGGCAGGAAAGTATTATTACCGGAACGGGAAGCATTATGTGCTGTTTGAAGAGGTCGGGGATGATACGACTTCCATCGTTAAGAACATGGTAACAATCGGAAACGGGCATGTAGATGTCAGCAAGAAAGGCGCGGTGGATACGCAGATGGCGTTTGAAGCCGGCTGTAAGCTGAACAGTATTTACGGTTCCGCGTTTGGCCAGATGGAGCTTGGAATTATCACGGATGAGATTCGTTTAATACAAGAAGAGGAATTGCTGGAGCTGGAGTTGATTTATCAGCTGGAGATTAACAATGAGCATATCAGTGATAATCGGCTGCACATGAAGATAGAAGCCCGGATGCCGGGAGAAGCAGAACCGGAATTGCCTGAAGAAGAGTAAATAAACTGCCGCTCAATCACCCATCGGCGGATGATTGAGCGGCAGTTTATTTATGTTCAGATGGACTTATTTTTTGGCGCTTTTTGCATTTGCAGTATTGGCTGCGGAAGAAGCGTCTTTTTTCTGATCCTTTTTGAAACGGGAGAAGAAAGATTTTTTCTTGGGAGGCGTAAGCACGGTGCCGCCGCGTACGCTTTTAATTTCTGTGATGTAGATACCGCTGAGAACAACTTTGACTTCCTTCTTGACGGGAAGCATCTCATAAACCTTCGGGTCAGCGATCAGAACCACATCGTTGACAGCCTGCTTGTTAGCCTCGCCAGCCAGCAGAAACTGAG
>CAJMMH010000428.1 GCA_905214365.1 uncultured bacterium | reverse complement strand
CGTCAGGTCGTTGGTTCCGATGCTGAAAAAATCGGCCTCCTTTGCCAGCTCTCTGCTGATCATAACAGCGGCAGGCGTCTCAATCATAATTCCCTGCTCCGGATTGCCCGCCGCGATACCAGCCTCTTCCAATTCTTTCTTTACGTCTGCGGCAATCGCGCGGATCTGCCGGATTTCCCAAACACTGGTAATCATCGGATACAGAATTGCGATCTTTCCGTATGCCGATGCCCGGAACAGCGCGCGCAGCTGTGTCCGGAACAGCTCAGGACGGGTCAGACAGATCCGGATCGCCCGCATTCCGAGCGCCGGATTTTCCTCTTTTCTCAGCTGCAGGTAATCGCACTGTTTATCCGCGCCGATATCAAACGTCCGGATGATGACCGGCTTCCCTGCCATCGTCTCCGCGGCTGACCGGTACACTGTAAACTGTTCTTCCTCGGAGGGTGCGTGATCCTGCTCCAGATACAGAAATTCACTTCGGAACAGACCGATTCCCTCCGCATCATTCTGCAGAACTGCTGACAGATCCCGCAGACTCCCGATATTTGCGTACAGACGAATTTTCTTTCCATCCGCAGTCACCGTTTCTTTTCCCTTCAGGCAGGCAAGCAGCCGTTTGGCTTCCATCTCGTCCTGCTGTTTTCTCTGCTGCTCGGCTTCCGTCTGTACATCCGGATTCAGGTAAACAATCCCTGCCGTCCCGTTCACAATCACGCTCTCTCCGTCCCGGATTTTTTCAAGCGGAACCGGAACACCGATCAGCGCCGGAATCCCCATCGTTCTTGCCAGAATCGCCGTATGAGAAGTAACCGAGCCACCCCGCGTCACAAACGCCAGAATCTTTTCCTTATCTAACTGTACCGTTTCCGATGGAGCCAGATCTTCCGCAAAAAGGATTACCGGCTCTCCGGTCTGAGCCAATTTCTGCTCAACCCCTGCCAACAAACGGAGCATCCGCTCCGTGATATCCCGGATATCCGCCGCGCGGGCACGCATATACTCATCATCCATCTCTTCAAACATGCGGACAAAATGATCACCTGCCGCAGCAGCCGCATATTCGGCGTTTACCTGCTGCGTCCGCAGGATATGCTCTGCCATTTCCAGATAGTCCTCATCCTCCAGCATCACCTGATGCATGGCAAAAACAGCGGCTCCGGTTTCTCCGACCTCCCTGCATGCTTTTTCATACAGGCTTTCAAGCTCCTCTGCCGCTTTGTCCTTCGCTTCCAGAAAGCGGCTCCATTCCCGGTCCGAATCAACAGTATGAATCCGTCTCACCTGCTGCTCCTTTTTCCGGTATACCGCTGCTTTACCGAACGCAATTCCTCTGTATACGCTTGTTCCGCGATAACTCTCCATATCCGTTCCTTTCCATTTTCCACAGTCCTTCCGGTTCTCTTATACACCCATCATTCCATCCTGCAGAAGCGCAGAAGACGCATCGCGGACGGCTCAGCACACTTCAATCACAGATTCTTCTCCATAAACTGCTTCACTGCCGCAATCGCTTCGTCCTCATCCGCGCCTTTTACGGTTACCGTCACCTGCTGTCCCTGCTTTAAGCCCATTCCCATCAGAGAAAAAATCTTTCTGCAGTCACCGGTCTTTTCGCCGCTTTTCAGCTGAATCTCGCTTTCAAACTGCTTCGCTGTTTTCACCAGCTCTCCGGCCGGACGGACATGCATTCCGGCCGGATCTGTAAGACAATACTGAAACTGTTTCATTTCCGTGTCCTCCATTTTATCTTTATGTGCTCTCAGAATCTTTTTGTGCTTGATTTTACGAGAAGATTTTTTGTCAGAT
>CAJMMH010000427.1 GCA_905214365.1 uncultured bacterium | reverse complement strand
ATATCTGATAACGCATCGGAAAATGGATGCAATCAAAGCGGGCAGTGCAAAACCAAAGCTGTCTGCGTTCCGCGTCGGATTGATTGAATTTCCAAAAATGGAATATGACAGAAGTAAGTATACTAAATGACAACGGGGGACAAAGGATATGAATCATCGGGAGCTGCTGAAAGATAAAAAACGAATTGTAGTTAAAATCGGTTCTTCATCGCTTCAGCATAAAGAAACCGGCGAGCTTGATTATATGAAAATGGAACGTCTGGTGCGTCAGCTCTGCGACTTGCGCAATCAGGGAAAAGATGTGATTCTTGTTACATCAGGCGCGATTGCCGCTGGAAAAAAGGCGGTTCATCTGGAATCTCTGCAGACGAATGGGGCGGATAACCTGGCGGTCAAGCAGGCGTGTTCCGCAATTGGCCAGGCTCGCCTGATGATGACATATCAGAAGCTGTTTGCTGAGTATAATCAGGTTGCGGCGCAGATCCTGATGACTAAAAATACGATTGTTGACAACCTGAACCGGTACAACGCACACAATACCTTTTCTGAACTGCTGCGCCTTGGAGCGATTCCGGTTGTCAATGAAAATGATACAGTAGCGACCTATGAAATTGAGATCGGTGACAATGATACGCTGTCAGCGATTGTTGCGGCGCTGGTGGATGCGGATCTTCTGATTCTTCTTTCCGATATCGACGGGCTTTACACCGATGATCCGCGAAAAAACCCGGATGCACAGTTTATCCCGCAGGTGAATGAACTGACGGATGAGCTGATGGGAATGGGAAAAGAAAGCACAGGCAGCGGTGTAGGAACCGGTGGGATGAATACCAAGATGATTGCCGCAAAAATCGCAACCAAAAGCGGTATGGATATGGTGATTGCCAACAGCCGCGATATTAATGTTATTCATCAGATCGCATCCGGTGAACAGATCGGGACGTTGTTTATCGGACATAAGGATCCGGTGTTTGATCTGCCGCTGTTCGTTCAGCAGCTGCATCGCCGCTGACTCATTTCACAACGGGAGGATTTTTTATGACAGACTTACAGGAAATGGGCAAAAGAGCCTGTTCTGCGGCATACTGCCTGCAGAAGCTGACAACAGAGGAAAAAAATCATGCGTTGGAAACGGCGGCGTGTGCGCTGACGGAACATATTCCGGAAATTCTGGCTGCCAATGAGGTGGATCTGAAAGCTGCAAAGGAAAACGGGATGAGCAAAGGCATGCTTGATCGACTCAGTTTGAATCAGGCGCGGGTGGAGGCAATGGCGCTTGGACTGACACAGATTGCGTCTCTGAACGACCCGGTTGGAGAGATTATGGAGCGCTTTACCCGCCCAAATGGTCTGGTAATTGAGAAAAAACGCGTTCCGATCGGTGTTATCGGCATTATTTACGAGTCAAGACCCAATGTAACAGCAGATGCGTTCGGGCTTTGCTTTAAGACGGGGAATGCGGTCATTCTGAAGGGCGGAAGCGACGCAATTCATTCCAATCTGGCAATCGCGGATGTGATCTGCAGCGCGCTGGAGCGTGAAGGGATCTGCCGTGACGCGCTGCAGATGATTCCGGATACGGACCGCAGCGTGACTAATGCGTTTATGAAATTAGATGCGTATGTGGATGTCCTGATTCCAAGGGGAAGCGCGCGTTTGATCCGTGCCGTGAAGGAAAACAGCAGCATCCCTGTCATTGAAACAGGAACCGGAAACTGTCACATTTATGTCGATCAGGACGCGGATACCGATATGGCCGTCCGTATTATTTTAAACGCAAAGACCCAGCGGCTCGGCGTGTGCAATGCCTGTGA
>CAJMMH010000426.1 GCA_905214365.1 uncultured bacterium | reverse complement strand
GTTCCCAATCCCCTGGTAGGCCAGTGGGCAACAGAGTTCTACCGCTTTTTCCCCAACGCAAACCTTTTGGTATCCACCGCAGAGGATTTTACCCCTAAAAACCGCAACCGCTACATTTCCAAAATCGCCACCGGAGAATATGACGCGGTGATTCTGGCGCACAGTCAATTTGAGAAAATCCCAATCTCCACAGAGCGGCAGATCGCTATGCTGGAACGGCAGATCAACGATATTGAAAATGCAATCCATGAGATCAAGAGCGAAAACGGCGAGAATTGGTCTGTCAAGCAGATGGTCATTTTCCGCAAAAATCTGGATGAGCGGCTGAAAAAGCTGTCTGCCGAGGAAAAGAAAGACGATCTGCTGACCTTTGAGCAGCTCGGCGTAGATATGATGATGGTGGACGAGGCGCACTTTTTCAAAAACTGCTTTGTCTTTACAAAGCTGCGGAATGTGGCTGGTATTACAACCTCAAGCAGTCAACGCGCCTTTGATATGCTGCTCAAATGCCAGTATTTACAGGAAACGAATCAGGGGCGCGGCGTAGTATTTGCGACCGGAACGCCAATCAGTAACTCGATTTCCGAACTGTTCGTCATGCAGCGGTATTTGCAGCCGCAGGAGTTGGAACGCTTCGGCTGGTCCTACTTCGATACCTGGATCGCCCATTTTGCAAAGAAAGCCTCTGTGCTGGAATTGAAGCCGGAGGGCGGCGGCTATCGGATGCGTGATCGCTTCGTCCGTTTCTACAATCTCCCTGAACTGATGGCTGTCTTTCGTGAGGTCGCTGACATCAAAACGGCGGATATGTTGGATATTCCCGGACTCCCGGCTGTTCGCACTGGTAAAGCGGAGATTGTTTCGGTGGAAGCCACACCCGCACAGCAGGCGATCATGGCCGATTTTATTCTGCGGGCGGAAGCAATCCGAACCGGCCGAGTGAAGCCGGAAGAAGATAATATGCTGAAGCTGACCGGTGAGGCCCGCCTGATGGCGATTGACCCGCGCCTGATTCGACCGGATGCGGATGGTACAGGAAGTAAGTTGAGTGTCTGCATTGAGGATGTTTATCAGGTTTGGAAGGACACCGCCGCCTCTGCTTCCACACAGCTTGTCTTTTGTGATGTTGGCACTCCCAAAGCCGGGAAATTCAATGTATATGATGAAATAAGAAATGTGCTGCTGGCAAAGGGTGTGCCGGAATCGGAGATAGCCTTTGTTCACGACGCCACTTCTGAAGCACAGCGGCAGGAACTGTTCGAGCGTACCCGCCAAGGAAAAGTCCGTATCTTAATCGGCAGCACCAGCAAGCTGGGAACCGGCGTGAATGTTCAGAATAAGGTAATCTCCATTGACCATCTGGACTGTCCGTGGAAGCCCTCTGACATTACACAGCGAAATGGACGTGGGGTACGGCAGGGCAACGAAAACCCGGAAATTATGATAAAGCAATTCGTAGCCAAAGGAACATTTGATGCGTATCTCTGGCAGATTCAGGAGCAGAAATTGCGCTATATCACGCAGATTCTCACCGGAAAACACATTGCCCGCTCTTGTGAGGATGTGGATGAAACCGTCCTGTCTGCCGCACAGTTCAAGGCGGCCGCTACCGACAATCCGATGGTCGCACAGAAGATGGAATTGGAAAACCGGGTCACAGAATTGAAAATTCTGCGTGGTGCGTGGAGCAATGAACAGCTTGCTTTGGAACACAAGGTTAACTTGACATATCCATCCCGCATCCGGGAATATGAGCAGAAAATTGAGCGAGTCACGCAGGACATTTCTCTGTTGGGTCAGACCGAAGGCAAGGATTTCTCCAT
>CAJMMH010000425.1 GCA_905214365.1 uncultured bacterium | reverse complement strand
GTCGCAAGCGACCGCCGCAGGCGCGAGAATGTGCCAAGGCACATTCTTTATTCTAGGAAAAAAACAGGCCGATGAAATCTGTTCCTGTCTGCGTAGAGCGCAAACAGGGATATTCCGTGAAAAGAGGATATAGAAATGACGAACAATCCGCAGATGCGCGCGCCGGTATATGAGGCGCTGGAGAAACTGAAAAAGAGAAGGGTAGTTCCCTTCGATGTCCCGGGACACAAACGGGGCAGAGGAAATCCTGAATTAGTTGAGCTGCTTGGAGAGAAGTGTGTGAGCCTGGATGTTAATTCTATGAAGCCGCTTGATAATCTCTGCCATCCGGTTTCCGTGATCAAAGAGGCAGAGGAGCTGGCAGCAGAGGCATTCCGGGCCGATCATGCGTTTTTTATGGTCGGAGGGACGACATCTTCCGTACAGGGAATGGTCCTTTCGGTCTGTAAATCAGGGGATGAGATTATCCTTCCGCGCAATGTCCATAAGAGCGTGATCAACGCGCTGGTATTGTGCGGGGCCGTTCCGGTTTATGTCAATCCGGAGGTAGACAACCGGCTTGGGATTTCGCTTGGAATGCAGGTAAGCGAAGTTGAAAAAGCGATTCAGGAGCATCCGAAGGCGGTTGCAGTTCTGGTCAACAATCCGACTTATTACGGGATCTGTTCAGATTTGCGGTCGATTGTAGCGGCGGCACATGCGCACGGGATGAAAGTGCTGGTTGATGAGGCGCACGGAACACACCTGTATTTCGGAGAAAATCTCCCGGTCTGTGCGATGGACGCGGGAGCGGACATGGCGTCGGTTTCGATGCATAAATCCGGAGGAAGCCTGACGCAGAGCTCCCTGCTTCTGACCGGAAAAGGCGTGAACTGGGAGTATGTCAGCCAGATCATCAATCTGACGCAGACAACAAGCGCGTCGTATCTGCTGATGTCAAGCCTCGATATTTCCCGCAGAAACCTGGCGCTTCGAGGAAGAGAGTCCTTTAATAAGGTTGCGCGCATGGCGGAATATGCGAGAGAAGAAATCAATGCGATCGGCGGATATTACGCGTACGGACGGGATCTGATTAATGGAACCAGCGTATATGATTTTGATGTGACAAAGCTTTCTGTTTATACCAGAGATATCGGACTTGCCGGAATTGAGGTCTATGATCTGCTCAGGGATGAATATGATATCCAAATTGAGCTTGGAGATATTGCCAATATTCTTGCTTATATTTCAATCGGTGACCGGATTCAGGATATTGAGCGTCTGGTTGGCGCGCTGGCGGACATTAAGCGTCTGTATTCCAAGGATCCGGCGGCAATGCTCAATACGGAGTACATCAATCCGAAGGTTCTGGTGTCTCCGCAGACGGCGTTCTATTCTGAGAAAACCAGGCTTCCGATTCGCGAGACGGCAGGGCGCATCTGCGCGGAGTTTGTGATGTGTTATCCGCCGGGAATCCCGATTCTTGCGCCGGGAGAGCTGATCACAGAGCAGATCATTGAGTATGTTCTGTACGCAAAGGAAAAGGGTTGCTCCATGCAGGGAACCGAAGATCCGGCAGTGGAGTATTTGAACGTTCTGTAACAACATGTGTGCCCGGAGGATTCCGGGAATGCATCAAAGAGAAAGGAAATCCCAGGGCATGTGCGCGGGATTGCAGGTGAGAAAAAGAGATGGAACTTTGGTTTTCCGACTATCATACGGATCAGGTTAAGGTGTCCGTAAAGGTAGAAAAGCAGCTGTTCGGGGACCAGACAGAGTTCCAGCGGCTCCCTGCATTGGCGTTAAAGGACTTGGGACGGTTTATGAGATCTGATTGAGGTATTGTTT
>CAJMMH010000424.1 GCA_905214365.1 uncultured bacterium | reverse complement strand
ACTGCGGCGGCTGTTTCAGTCCTGCCGTACATTGTTAAATGATGAGACACAGTTTATGAAAGAAGAAAATGCGCTGTTTGCGATACTTGGAAAAGAGGGAGGATATCTGAACCAGTGTATGCAGCGATGCGGGGCGGGAACGTGTCTTTACATTGGTCTGGCGCTGCTTGCAATGTATGCGCTGTTGGGGAAAGAGGGGTTTGAACAGCTGATCAGGAATGAGCGGGAGGCACAGCGGTATTTTTATAGATTAGAGTAAACGTGTTCAAAAATCAGACCCGTTCAAAAATCCTCGCGCAAATTCAGATACAACGAGATTCCGAGAGCATATAGTAGTTAGTTAGGAGGGAAATATAATGAATAAAGAGCGGATGGAGGCATTGATTGAACTTGCTGGAAAAATGAGTCAGGAAGATCAGAAAATGATGCGTGATATTCTGAATACACTGCATGAGGATGAGATTTTTGTATCGTCATTAGCTGATGCATCAGAATTGCTGGAATCCCATATGGGAGCCGATGATGGAAAATATCGCCGGAGACTGATCGACTTTATTACGGATCCGGAAAATCGTGTTATGAGTTCAGGAGGTGTGTACCATAATTTCCTGATGGATTTATTTCATATTAAAGAGTATGATATTGCATTGAAGGTGTGTGATTATGGACTGAAAACAGGGCCGCACCATATGGATTTGCTTGCGGATGCGATGAAAGCCTGCGGTGAGTCGAGTCAGTTTAAACGGGGAGAAGAATATCTGGCTGTAGCAATGGAGATTCCAAAACGTTACTGGAGCTGGCGCTTATTCTGTTATAGTATTGATTACATTGCAAAGTGGCTGTCGGCTGAGCCGGAAAATGACACGTTATATGAACGGGCGCAGGGGCTGGCAAACGAATTTATCTATTATTTTCCATATGACGAGCATGGTTATAATCAGAGAGCGGAGCTCATGATTGCAACAAACCGGAGGGAAGAAGCGATTGCAGATTTGAAACGGTCAATTCTGGAGATTCATCCGGATGAAAAGGACAGCTGTTCGCAGTTAGTCTGCGCGCAGTGCTGCCTGACGCTGCTTGATCTGTTGGATGACAGCAATGATTATGATTTTATTATTAAAATCTGCGACAGAGGACTGCGGGATACGACACAGGAGCAGCCGTCAGCCAGGGCCGGATATTTTATGTATCGGAAGGCAATGGCATTAGATGCAAAAGCGCATTGCGAGAACTTTCGGGTACCGGTAACGATTAGTGATGCTTTGGCTTGTTATCAGGCCGCGTTTGACTTAAATCAGGATATAGATTTTCGGAAGACCATCCAACAGCGTTACGCGGTACTGCGTGTCCCGGCCATGTCTGCTGGAGTAGAATTTAAACCGCTCATGAAGCGTCCATATTATATTGAAGTGGATGGAAAAGTGGAAAATGGTGTTTAACAAATCAAGGAAGTCCCCTGCTTCAATTGCGAATATCCACTTGACTTGCGGCAGAAAATTCCCTGCGTTGATCAAAGAAGAAACCAGCGTCTGACAGAAAGAAATTCTTGCATTTTTCCTGTATTCTCATTATAATAGCAGTGCTGTGCGTTCCAGCACACTGCCGTGTACAGCATTATCAAGCGGAAGTATGAGAGGGACAGTACATTGATTGTGATTCATCCAGAGCCGGCGGTATCTGACCGGTGCGGAACGTTTCGCAAGTTCAGATCCAACAGGATTCTGAAAACACGAAGAAAGAAAGGGATTGAGAAAGAACAGTGAAAAAAAGAAAAAAACAGACAGCAATGCTGATTTTTCTTGCTGTGATTGCTATTTTTGCAGTGATTACAGC
>CAJMMH010000423.1 GCA_905214365.1 uncultured bacterium | reverse complement strand
CGTCTTTTCCGGTCACAAGAGGAAAAGCGAGCGCCGCATTGTCCAGCTTTCTCCATTTATTGTACTCTGGTTTACCCGTTTATACAAATACCTATATTTAATGCTTTTCCATACGTTTTGTGAATGATAAGAGACAGCGGTTGGTTGATCCGCTGTCTCTATGTATTTTCCTATATTTTATTTTTTACAGGTTTCGAAATTCACTCCGGCTTTTCTTGCTGATAATCTTCTGCAATCTCTGATTTTCAGCATGGAGTGCCTGATTTTCCTGCCGGAGTCGGAAAATTTCTTCTTGAAGGAGATCTATCCGTCCTTCCATTGCTTTGTCTAAAATGCCTCTGCGGGGATTTATGGTTCCGGCCTGCTGTTCCATAGCCCGGTCAATCTCAGCCCTCACGATGGGATTCTTATAGAAGAATCCTCTGGAAGCGCCTGTCATTTTTACGAGCTGCGGAACCGATACCCTCTCTCCCTGATCCAACAGTTTGCGGATTGCCAGTTTCGCCGCAGCAATCTTTTCATCGCTTCGTTCCCGGTTTATTTCAATCATCCTGTCGTATTTGTTCATATTCTTCACCCCATCCATCTAAATTTGCGAGCAGGATTCTGGTCTGTTGTTCCCGTGCTTTTCGGGTTTCTTCAGCCAGAAGTTGATTACTCATTTTTCTGTAATGCTTTACTGCGCTTATGTTTTTATGCCCCAGAAGTTTTGCTATCGTCCAGTCATCCAGATGCATTTCTGTCAACTTAACTCCGTAAGACCGCCGGAACATATGGGAACTGAATTTAAACAGTTTCCCATCATCATCCCGCAGATCTTCACTTTTTATCAACCGCAGCACCTTGTGCTTTATGGTTGTATATTGAAGCGGGCGGCTGGGAGCTTTGGCATCCACGAAGATATACTCGGTTTTACCATACTGATCGTAAGTACAATCGATAGCTTTCTGGATCAGAGCTGCCAATTCTGCACTGATAGGCTTTTCGAATGTTCGTGTTTTTACCTGATCAATCCGGATAATATCCAGCCCGTTTCTCTTTGACAGGCAGTCTGTATGCAGTGTCAGCGTATCAGAGATTCTTGTACCAAGCATTTGGTGGATTACCATACATCGTGCCAACTGGATATCCAGTTTTGTGATATGAGCGTTCAGCCGCTTCAGTTCCTCATCGGAATAAGCTCGGAATACTGGCTGCACTTCCGGCGGGATATCTGTGTTGATGAATAAGGATTCCAGATGGCTGTATCCATATAGTTTGCCGATACTTTCCAATACTGCCCTCAGTTTCAGAATGTCATCGCTGTTTCCTCTGCCGGATGAACCATTGGTGTTGATATAGACAAGATATTCTTCCAACAGATCCCGGTCAACATCGGCGCAGGAATTAATCTTTACGCCTTTCTCCATCAGGTATCCGGAAAACTTCCGGATGGAAGTCAGCTCCCGTTTCACGGTTCCGATTTTTTCATATTTTATATGCAGGAAAATTGCCTGTTTCACTTCCTCCCTTAGACCTTCCTGCAAGATTCCGGTAAAATCCAGAGTTTCCGTTTTATAAATCGGATTTTCTTTAATAGGGATATCCAGTTTTTTCAGAGCCCATATATCCTTTTCCCGCTCCGGTCGCATATCCTCCGGCTGAATGAAACGCAGGAAGCGTTTCAGGTGCTGAAGCACAGGAGCATCCGTCCGGCATATCGTTCCATACAAAGTTTCCTTCTCTTTATAAAATGGGATATCGAAGCGGTGCTGCGTCGGGCCGAACAGGGCGGCACTGCACCCAATAACGTGATCCGCTATAAGGAAATCACGGTGGATACGGACAGCCTTTCCG
>CAJMMH010000422.1 GCA_905214365.1 uncultured bacterium | reverse complement strand
ATGCGAAGCATCGGCAAAATCCGTTACTGTTTGAGCGTAGCGTGAACAGTAACGAAAAGGGGTTTCTGCAAGATGTGCGACCCTGCCCGAAGATTTTTTACATTAACAAAAAGGCCGCCACTTCCATGACAGCCTTTTTTGATCGGATGACTCTGTGTTTTCTTTTCTATCAGAATTATTCCTTAACTGCGCCGATATTGATACCGGTTACGAAATACTTCTGCAGGAACGGATACAGAACCATGAACGGGATCAGCGCGACAACAATACATGCACTTCGTACCGTATTCTCGGTTGCGGAACCCAGCGCAGTCGGAAGATCGCTTCCCTGCATAATACTTCTTAACTTCATCTGGAAGTTGTACAGATTGGAGTTCTGGATATACAATCTGTAGTTCGTATAATCATTCCAGTAGCTGACCGCGTACATCAGACCGATGGAAGCCAGAGCCGCTTTGGACAGCGGAAGTACGATGGTAAAGAAAATACGCATCGGGGACGCGCCGTCAATCTCAGCCGCCTCAAACAGACTCTTCGGGATGCCTTCAAAAAAGTTACGCATCAGAACCAGGTTATACACACTGATTGCCGGCAGCAGAATAACGGACCAAAGGGTATTGGTCAGGCCTAACTGCTTCAGGACCAGGAAGGTCGGGATCATACCGCCGCTGAAGATCATGGTGAACAGCAGGAAGTTCGCGAGGATATTTCTTCCCGGCATATCCTCCTGAATCAGAACGTAACCACCGAGCGTTGCAAGCGCAAGTCCGCAAAACGTACCGCTGACTGTTGTAAGCAGTGAGATCATCAGCGGTCTTGACAGCGTCGGGTTGGTAAATACGGACTCATAGCCGTCCAGTCCAAACTTGGATGGGAGCAGCTTCATGCCGTATGCCGTCTTCAGGTCAAAAGAGTCCACGAGAATCTTCCAGATCGGAATAATAATGATGATACACATCAGGATAAACAATATCACAAGAATGATATCGAAAATCTTAATCTTTTTCTTCTTTTTCTCTGTATTCATGGAACCTCCTTATACAATACCGCGGCCGCGTACCTTCTTGCTTGCATAATTGCAGACAAGTACCAGGATGCAGCTGATGATGGAATTGAACAGACCAACCGCCGTCGTATAACCGTAGTTCGGAATGGTTCCGCTGTTGAAGGTCTGGTTGAAAATGAAGGTCTGAATTACTTCCGACTGCTTGATAACCGCGTCGTTCTGCAGCACGTAAACCGGCTCGAACAGATTCATTACCTTTGCAAGGTTCAGAATCAGAACAACAACTATTGTGTTTGCCAGGGACGGCAGCGTGATGTAGATCACGCGCTTGAAACGGTTTGCGCCATCGATCTGGGCTGCCTCATACAATCCCGGATCAATGCCGGAAAGCGTTGCAAGGAAAATGATTGTCTGCCATCCGGTTTCCTTCCAGATATTGATCAAATAAAAGAACGGACGCCAGAGACTCTTGTTTCCAAGAAAATAAATCTCGCTTCCCTTATTGATCAGTCCCAGACTGGTCAGCAGGGAGTTGACAAGACCTTCCTGCGTTGGCGCCAGAATCATGGAGAAAATGGACGCGGTAACAACCCAAGACAGGAAATGCGGCATATAAATAATTGTCTGCGTGATCTTCTTAAAGCGAAGGCTCTGAAGCTCATTTAACAGCAGAGAAATAACGACTGCAGAGAACGTTGTCAGAAGAAGCTTGGAAATACTGATTTCAAGCGTATTCTGGAATGCGTTCCAGAAATTGGTTCTGGAGAACATCTTCTTAAAATGGCTCAGACCAACAAATACCGGATCATTTACCAGCTTGTAATCAAAGAAAGAAT
>CAJMMH010000421.1 GCA_905214365.1 uncultured bacterium | reverse complement strand
GAATGGGGCTTGACACATTTTCTCGTCTGCGGCGGTCACTTGCGACATCTGCATTGTATGCCGCAATGCGTATCCCCTCGAAGCATTTTTACTTTACAAAGGAAAAATTTCTTGTAAAGTAAAAAAAGACCAGGCAAACTGCATACATCAATTCACCTGATCTCAATTGCTCCACTTTAATGCCTTCAACTTTTTTCCACAAAATTTCCGGCTGCTTAATTCCCGCTGCTGCCACGTTCCAGCATTTCCCCTACCTTAATTCCATACTGTTTCAGGTCGACACGTCCATTTTCTGTATGAACGCCTTCCGCTTCCAGCCGTCCTGCCTGCACGCCTGCTCCGCCGAATACAAATGCCGCCGCCAGTTCACCTTTGGAATTGACAACCCGGTGGCATGGGATGTTCGCCGGGTCCGGATTTTTGTGGAGCGCGTTTCCAACTGCTCTTGCCATCCGCTTATTACCTGCAAGCTCCGCCACCTGTCCATAGGTTGCCACTTTTCCTTTGGGAATCCGCTTTACAGCCTCATAAATTCGCCTGGTCGGACTGTCTGAAATCTGGTCATAGCTTTCGGCAATCATTGTCCGAATCGCGTCGTCAGGGATACTTCCATCCAGAATGATGGTATTCCAGTGTTCCTTATTCTGATGCCAGCCAGGAATTACCGCCGCAAACGCGTCTCTCCAATAATCTCTCCATGCCGGATCTGCTTTGACATTCAGGTGAAGCTGACCATTCCGCTCATACGTCCACAGAAATGCCCTGCCGCTTCCCTTGATCCGCACCAGCTGCCAGTTCTGGTCATGGAACGGCGCTTCCTGATACGTATCAGGAAAAGACAGCCCATATGCAAGCGCTTCTTCTCTTGTTGTCATCTTTGTTACTCCTTTGCAGCTCTGTCTATATTTCTATTCTGCCATTTGTTTTACTGTCTTCTGCCTCTGATACAGGCAAATTCGCGCCCGTTTCCGGTTATTTCCTCGCTTTATTTTGCGCTGTCCAGATACGCCGCACGCTCTCCGCCGATAAATTTCAGCCTGGTTCTCGCGCAGACCACATGCGCGGATCCAATCTGCGCAGTCTTTGTACGCACCGGAACCGCAACCGGACGCAGATGCATTCCGATCAGCGTATCACCGATATCAATGCCTGCATGTGCCTGGATCGACTCAACCGCGACCGGATGTACCATTTTGGCATACGCCGCCGTTGCGAATGAGCCTCCCGCCTTTAGCTGAGGGACTACATTTACCATCGGAAGACGGTACTCCTTTGCCGCTTCCTTTTCTACAATCAGCGCGCGGTTCAGATGCTCGCAGCACTGCGCGGCAAGCCAGATGCCTTTTTCCCGGCATGCTGTCTGCATCGTGTCGTAAATGGCCGCACCGATTTCCGCGCTGGAATACGAACCAATTTTATGTTTTGCCACTTCACTCGACGAGCAGCCGACAACCAGGATTTCTCCTTCCTCCATTGCCGCGTTCTCCATCAGCTCATCAAAGACTGCTCTCGTCTGCGCTTTGATTTCCTCCAGATTTCTGCATACTTCCTCTGAAATTCCGTTCATCATTCTGATCAGGAGCACTTTATTTTTTCCGTGTCCCCTGAATCCTCCTTTCTGTTCTGCCATTGTTTATGCCAGATTACAGTACTTTCTTGCTGCATCTGAGTCCCTCTGTCTGGCTTCTATGGTATCACAGCCGACTGGTAATTGCAAGTTCCCACCCGCTGCTTATTGCTCTTCACAATTGAAGCAGGGGACTTCCTTGATTTGTTAAATTGTAAACTCTTTCTTAAGATTTCCGCAAGGTTTTTGCACTTATCTTTTTTTTCCTGTTTCCGCGTGCTATACTGGTT
>CAJMMH010000420.1 GCA_905214365.1 uncultured bacterium | reverse complement strand
CTTCCTCGGTGGTCGCTTCTTCGGTCGTTACTTCCTCAGTAGTCTCTTCCTCGGTGGTTTCCTCTTCAGTCGTTGCTTCCTCAGTGGTCTCTTCCACGGTTGTTTCCGCTTCCGTTGTCTCTTCCTTGGACGCCTCAGCTGTCGTCTCTTCTGCAGTTGTCTCAGCCTCCGTCTTTGCTTCCGCTGTTGTCTTTGCCTCTTCCTTGGTTACCTCAGCAGAGGATCCTGCTGCTGCAGTTGTCTTCTTGGTATTGCTGCTGCCGCAGGCAGTCATGGAAATTGCCATGGATCCTGCCAGCATAACAGCCAGGAACTTCTTTCTCATTGAATTTTCCTCCCTTGCTTGTCGCTCCGTCACTGCGGTTCATACACCGAAATCAATTTGCTCCGGACTGCCGCTGTGATCAGGTGCCATTTCGATGAAACAGAACAGTAAGATAAATCATTATTATATTAACACGCCGCAATTCTTCCGTCAATGTCCGATTCTGGAAAATGCCCGTAAAACCTGAAAAAAAGAACTTTTATCCGTGCAAAAATACAATCTGATTCCGAAAAGCGGATCTATGCCGGTTACTGCTGCATGTGTGCCGCAATCCGCTTGACAATCATTTCCATTGCAACCTCATTCTGCCCGCCCTCCGGCACAATAATATCCGCATTTTTCTTGCTCGGTTCAACAAACTG
Source organism: uncultured bacterium (assembly GCA_905214365.1). GTDB lineage: Bacteria > Bacillota > Clostridia > Lachnospirales > Lachnospiraceae > Anthropogastromicrobium. The sequence continues at coordinate 1,220 of CAJMMH010000420.1, read as the reverse complement.
TTCATGCATCGGCTTTACCGTTTCAAGATACTGAGTAATGACAGAATCAAGCGAACGTCCCCGCTCCTGTACATCCCGGCGGATCCGCCGAAGAATCCGGATATCCGCGTCGGTATCAACGTAAATCTTGATATCCAACAGATCGCAGAGTCTCCGATCCTCAAAAATCAGAATCCCTTCCAGAATAATGACACGGTTTGGATAAATCAGCTGCCAGTCTCTGCTGCGATTATGAATTGTAAAATCATAGATTGGGCAATGAACAGCCTTTCCCTTTTTCAGTTCTTCAAGATCCCGCACCAGAAGATCCGTATCAAACGCGTTCGGATGGTCATAATTCAGCTTTGTCCGCTCTTCATAAGTCAGCTCATCATGTGCCTTATAGTAATCATCGTGATGAAGCACTGTTACTGCCTCGCCGAACTGCTGTACAATCCGCTGAGTCAGCGTCGATTTTCCGCTTCCGGTTCCCCCGGCAATTCCAATCAGAAGCAGATCCTTCTTCTCTTCGCTCATTTGTTTTCCTCCCGTCTGCGGTCTTTTGCAATCAACCGGCGAAGCGCGCCAACTGCTGTCCGGATCGCGGTGTCCGTATCATGTACAACTGGATTTTCCAATCCTGCCTTCGCCCGCTCCTGATTCGCCATAACCAGGAATACTGAGCCGACTCTTACCTGAAGGTAGCTGCCGATAACAAACAGCGCCGCGGATTCCATCTCTGATGCCAGGCATCCAAGACGCTTCCACGCCTCCCACTTCTGCAGCAGCTCATAGCTGACCGGCTTTGTCTCCGGCTCATGCTGTCCATAAAATGCGTCCTTACACTGTACGACCCCGACATGGAACGGAACCTTCATCTCAGAAGCACTTGCCCGGAGCGCATCCATAATCTCATAATGAGCGACTGCCGGAAACTCAATCGGCGCATATTCCTTTGAGGTTCCTTCCATGCGGATTGCCCCGGACGCAATAACAATATCGCCGCTCTTTACCGGAAGCTGCATGCCTCCGCACGTGCCGACACGGATAAAGGTATCCGCTCCGCAGTTATGAAGCTCTTCCATCGCAATTGACGCGGACGGTCCGCCGATTCCGGTTGAAGTAACACTTACCTTTTCTCCGTCAAGGAATCCGGTATATGTCACATATTCCCGGCTGTCCGCAATCAGCTTCTTGTTAAATTATATCGTTTCAAATCAAAATTACACCTGGAATCCGGA
>CAJMMH010000419.1 GCA_905214365.1 uncultured bacterium | reverse complement strand
GTTCATTACAGACGTTATTTTGCGGGAAAGCGCAGTTTTCTGAAAAAGGATCCGTTTGAGCGAATCGCAGGACAGAGTGAGATTGAAAAGGTACTGCGGAAAACCGATATTATTGTGCCGAAAAAACGTCATTATTATATAGAAAGCCTGTATTCGCATTATGCGCATACACATTATAAAGAACACCTGGATATTACGAGAAATATTCTTGTAAATAATTATCCGGAATATGTTGAAGCATTTGACCGGGTAATGAAGCGTACCAGCGCACATATGTTCAATATGTTTATTATGTCGAGAGAGCGCTGCAATGAATATTGCGAATGGGTTTTTTCCGTATTAAAAGAACTGGAAAAGCATATTGATATTGATGCTTACAATTCGTATCAGGCGAGATTGTACGGTCGGGTAAGCGAATTACTTCTTGATGTGTGGATCTGGAAAAACCAGTATGATTATAAAGAGATGCCAATTGTTAATATAGAAAAGATACAGTGGAAGAAAAAAATAAAGTCATTTATCATGGCAAAGGTAAGCGGCAAAAAATACAGCGGAAGCTTCTAACAGGCAGGTTCAGCTGGATTGCGCCTGCGTACGATGGCTGTGAGTGACAGGAAGCCTAGTTCCTCTGCGGAAAAAACATCAATTGAGACAGGAGAAGGTACGAATGGAAGCTTTGATTAGTGTGGTGATTCCGGTATACCATGTGGAAGAGGAACTGCTGAAACGGTGCCTGGACAGCGCGGTAAATCAGCGGATGCGCAGCGAAAGCGCGGAGGTGCTGGTTGTATTTGACGGAGAGCAGGACGAATACCAAGTGCTGCAGAATGGGTATCCGTCTGTCCGGTGGATCGCGAAAGCTCATGAAGGCGTATCCGCGGCAAGAAACCGCGGGATTTTGGAAGCGAACGGAAGGTGGATTCTGTTTCTGGACGCAGACGACTGGCTGTCAGAAGGGTGTTTTTTGTATTTTGAGGAAATTCTTTTACAAAAGAAACGCGCAGTAATTATGTTTGATTATAATATGGAGTACGCGGGACGGCCCGCAGTTCCCCACCGATACGCGGGAGGGAATGAAGTGCTTCAGAAAATGAAACCGGAAAAATTTATGAAGGATCTGTTTCAGCCGCAGACCGGCGTTGGATTCAGCTGGGGCAAGTTTATTGACACTTCCATGCTGAGAGAACAGAAGATTTTTTTCCATCCGGAGTTGTCTATGGCGGAGGATGCCGATTTTATGGTGCGGGTACTGCCGGAGGCGGAGGAAATCTGGTATAGTGCACGATGCGATTATCATTACTGGTACAACCCGCAGTCTGCCGTGCGGCGCTACCGTCAGGGATATGCCGATAAGTATATTGATTCTATGAACAGTGTGAAACGATATATACGGGAACATATGCCGGAGTACGCGGTTGACTGCGATAATTTCATTGTATACCATCTTCTTTTAATCGCGATTAACGATTCATTTCATCCGGATAATCCGCTGCCGCTGCAAAAGCGGATTTCTGCATTTAAAAGGATTGCGGGGATGCCGCTGTTTGCGGACGCGCTTGCGCATTCGGAACTGAGCCGGTTTTCTGTGACGCGGAAGGCTGCTGTGTGCTGCATCCGCTGTCATTTCTGGCTTGGAGTCGCAGCGATTGCGAAGGTAAGACATCTGCAGTTCGGCATCTCAAAGGAAAAAATGGAAAGAGAGAAAAAGCGGGTATGAAGCGAGTTCTTGTATTTGGAATTACGGATAATCCGGGCGGGATGGAAAGTGTAATCATGAATTACTACCGGAATATTGACCGCAGCCAGGTTCAGATGGAGTTTCTGTGCAATACGCAGGTTGTTGCCCATGAAAAGGAAATCCTTCAGCTTGGCGAGTTCCGCGACCGGCTTGCCGTTGGGGCTGTAGGTGGTGTCAGCTG
>CAJMMH010000418.1 GCA_905214365.1 uncultured bacterium | reverse complement strand
GAAGTAAGGAGATCCCCCATGCCCACGACAGTCTGGCTGACATCCCCCGGAACAGAGTCCGCGTAAGCCTCCTGCGAATGCGTATGATAAATCAGTATCTGGTATTCCCCGGTTTTGCTGACCGTCAGCGGCATCTCCAGAAGCTCCTGCGGCACAAAGTCCTGCTCAGGCAGAGATGTCCCGGCGCTGACCACATACAGCTGCTGTGCCAGAAACGCCGGATCGGCAATCTGCTCCGCGCTCCATCCGACCGCTGGCGCAATCTGACTTTTCCAATCCAGGCGTCCGGACGGCAGGGCTGCTGCCTGTGCAGCCTGTCCCTCCGGGTCTGCCGTTTCCGCTGCCTGTATTCCTGAAACTGTCTCTTCCGCCTCCTGTTTCGCCGGCTCTGCAGTACCTGCCGCATGTGTTTCCGGAATTGCTGCTTCTGTTTCCTGATTTGCCGGAACTGCCGCTTCCTGCTTCGCCGTATCTGCCGAACCTGCTTCCTGTGTTTCCGAAACTGCCTCATTTGCTTCCTGATTCGCGAAATCTGCCGCCTGTGTTTCCGAAGCCTCTGCCATGTCCTGCCAGTCCGCGGCCTGTTCGGCCAGATTTCCATTTTCTTCGTAATACTCTGTGTACCAGCTGCCTGATGTCAGAAAATCCAGGCAGGGAATTCCTTCTTTTGCCGCCAGTCTGACTGCCTGCCGGAAGCAAAATTGCACGCCAGCCACCGCGTTCTGAACCGTTTCCTGCCGAAGTGTCGGAAACAGAATCCCGCAGATATACCAGCCAAGCAGCAAAACGGCTGTCCACAGAATCGTAACTGCCATCTGTTCCTTTCTTCCTCTTCTCATATTCTTTCTCTACTCCCCTGCTGCGCTCCTACTTTGTCTGGCTATGCCGCCTCCGGCCCGGCTGCGGTTTCCAGTTCCATCAGCAATTACCGGACGCATCGACTGCAGTTTCCAGCCGCCCGGTCACGTTCCATATATATCGGAAGAGGGCCGGAATTATTCCCCGGTTTTGGCAAATAAATGGTTCAGCGCATCCGCCAGCAGCGAGCTGACCGACAGTACCATCGCGTCCATATCTTTCGGTGCAACATAAAGCGTCCCGATTCTTGGCATCAGAAGTTCAAGCACCAAATTCCTCCGTTCTTCGGCATTCAGTTCCTCTACACTTCCTAAAAGATTCTGCCCGCGGAACACTTCTTTCATCGCATCCAGCGCATCGCAGGCAATCGCCGCCGCGCTCACAACCGTCGGGACACCAATCGCAATTACCGGGACTCCGAGCGTCTTCTGACTCAGCTCCTGCCTGCTGTTTCCAATCCCCGATCCGGGGCAGATCCCGGAATCATTCAGCTGGATAGTCCGGCCTAACCGCAGACTGCTCCTTGCTGCAAGCGCGTCCACCGCCAGCACCAGATCCGGCCGGACCTGCCGGCACACGCCGGCGATAATTTCCGCGCTTTCCATTCCGGTCTGCCCTGCCACGCCCGGGGTCAGGACAGCCAGTCCGCTTTTGTCTTCTGTAAGCGCTCTGGTCGGATAAAGCTTCTCCATAGTTTCCGGTCCAAGCGCATCCGCCGTCATATCTGCGTTTCCAAGGCCGACTGCCAGTACGGTTTTTGCGTCCGGCGCGGCCCTATCCGCTAACTGGCGGATTGCGCGCTCTACGGCCGGGCAAAGCGTTTCCTTTCGGCAGTCCTGCGGAAATTCCAGCGTCAGATAAGAGCCTTTCGGCTTCCCGACCGTCCGCTCTCCTTCCTCGTTCGTTATTTCTATTTTTGTCGTTACAATCCCGTTTTCTCCATCCTGATTTTTCCGGATCCGGACACCTTTGTTTTCTGCCTTTGTTTTTGTCATGGATTCCTGAAGCTCGACCGCCAGATCTGTCTGTATTTCCCACATATTTTTTTATTTTCCTTTCATTCGTTTTACA
>CAJMMH010000417.1 GCA_905214365.1 uncultured bacterium | reverse complement strand
CGGGTCGCTTCAGCGACATAATTCCTCTCCGCCGCAGTGCGATCCTGCCCGGAGGACTTTTTTACTTTACAGGAAAATTCAACAAAGTTTCTTGTAAAGTAAAAACAAGAATCCCGGCAAGTCTGCTTTGACCTGCCGGAATCCGATTCATCAGACTCCGCTGCCGCGCACTGTAACCTGCGCGATTCCTTCCCGGAAGCGCATCTATTATACAACAGCAAAATCTGGTTTTTCAATATGTTTTTCTGACCGTATTTTTGTTTTTTTGACCTTTTGTCATACATGTACTCTCGGAGTCTTTTCTGCACTTGCTTTTTCGGCCGATTTTTCGCCAGTCGCGCTCAAATTTCATCAACGTACGCACCGCGTACGCCTCAAAAATTTGAACACAACTGACAAAAAATCTTCTCGCAAAATCAAGCACAAAAAGATTCCGAGAGCACATTTATTTATAAGAGTATTCTTTCTTTGCTTCCGTCCATCGGATTCGTTGCTGATGCTTCGCATGCAGGATCGGCGGATTACTGATTTCCGGAAAACGTCAGCTTCACGTTCAAAATCTCGCTGTCCGTCCCGACCCGGATCGCCGGACCGTACACGCCGATTCCGGACGTAACAACACTGTACATAGAACCGACCTTGCACACGCCCCAGTAATTTTCCCATGCAAACGGCTGCACAATCGTCAGCGGGAAAAACTGACCGGCATGCGTGTGGCCGGACAGCAGCAGATCCACACCGTTTTCATCGTAGGATGCCAGATGATCCGGCTCATGGCTGATCATCAGAAGCGGCTTTGTTCGATCCAATCCTGCCGTCAGCTCATCCAGCGGCAGACGCTCACTGTTTCCGCCGTATCCGGTTTTCTCGCCGTCCAGACGGCCGCTCAGATAAAAGCTGTCCGCAATCAGCTCCGTCCAGTCCTCCAGCAGTACAATCCCGCTCTTTTCCAGAAACGTCTCCATCCGCTCATCCCGGTACGCGTTTTTCGCCGCTGAAATTGAAAATCCTGCGACCAGCGTTTCCTTTACATCATGGTTTCCGAATACCGCGTACACACCATACGTACTCTCCAGACCGCGAAGCACCTCCTCCAGATGATCCGGATCGTCCAGCGCGTCATAATCATTGTCAAAAATATCACCCGCGAGCACAATCAGATCCGGATTCAGCGCATTGATCTGATCCACCATCTTTTCCATATCACGGCTTCCGATGCTGTAGCCCAAATGAAGATCCGCAATCAGAACCAGGTTCAGCCCCTCCAGCTTTCCCCCGTCCTTATCAATCGTCAGGCTGTACTGCGCCGTTTTGATCTGTCTCGCGTGAATTGCGCCGTACACGGTAAACCCAACGCTCAGCACCACCACAAGTCCCGCGCATACCAGATATTTCATCCGCTGCCGCATCGCCTCCCGCTTCATGCGGTTTGGACTTTCCTGCGTACCTTCACCTTCGCCGTCTGCCGCATCTGCCGTTTCCATCGGTTCTATCCCGCCGTTCTGCGCGCGTCTGCGAAGCTTCCGCACCAGTCTGCGCACCAGAAAGACCAGATCCAGAAGCACCAGGAAAACAATCAGATAAATCAAAAATGCCAGCCAGTAATTTCCCGCCTGTAAAATCAGACGCTGAACGCCGCTCTCCGGCAGAAACTTTCCAAGGAAAATCGTGGAAGCTGCCGCACAGAACACCGTCACACCAATCCCCCGGATCCAGAATTTACGAACAAACCGCATACCGGTTGTCCAGCAGAAAAAACGCCACAGTACGTAAGAGCATAAAATCAGATATACTGCAAGCATGCACCACTTTAACATATTCTAATGTCTCCATTCCTTGCCTTTTGTCATCGTTTCCAAGTACATGTTTGAAAAGGGCCTTCTGCAAGATGTGTGTTACAATTTGCGGGAGTGATTTTTCAAACAGATTTT
>CAJMMH010000416.1 GCA_905214365.1 uncultured bacterium | reverse complement strand
TCGCTTTGAATATCTTTTTTATTCCAGCCGCCGGAACGAGATTCGAGCACGATCAATGCGGTATTGGTCTGCTCAGCAACCGTTTTCCATCCGCTGCTTTCCAAATAGGATTCGGCGGATACGCTGTCATCCGGATACAGAAAAATGCCGGCACCCGAAATGGGATAATGCTGCGGAATATACAGAAGGAACGAACGCTTTACGCTGTCGATCTCGACTTCCTGCCGGATGGTTCCGGTAAAGAAGGGCCTAGTCGGATTCTGTGAGTCAGCTGCCGGATAGGAGATTGGCTCCTTATTGTCAAGAAACATATTCAGATCACCAATGGTATATACGTTGCCGTCGATATCCAGACAATATTCACGTTTCATCGTTTTCCCTCCCGTGTTTCTTTTTGATGATATAAGCATACCGGTTTCTAACCGATTTTCCAATGCGGGTATTTTTTGATTTATGGGGGTGTTTTTTCGAAGTTGGCAGAGAGACGTAAAAATCATCCCATATTTGTTCGCACAAAGAAGAACCGCCGACCGGATGACCGATCGGCGGCAGAGAAGAGAGATGAGTCGAAAGATGCGGAGAATGATTTCAAAGTATGGTTTTGATCTTTGGATCAAAACCGGGTGCATAACGCGGCGGATCCTGTTGTGTGTCGATATCGTACAGGAATTGCAGATTAGCTGCGGCCCAAATCGGGTCATGCCGCCAGTCACCCTCTACGGCAATAGAGCCGGAGCCGAACGACTCGGCTGCGCTGCGCAGAGAGGGAAAAAGACAGGCTGCACCGTTATCCACAGCGTTGTGCATAGCTTTGCGCAAGGTGGACAAATATTGTTGGGCGTCCATCATTTCTGCGTTGTGGCCGGTGAAAATGCGTTTGCATTTATTGCCTGCGGCATCAAGAAAAGCCTCCAGAGAGCGCAGACAGCTTTCCAGCGAGTATCCGCTCAGCTGGAGCCATGCACTGTCCGGAATTTCACGGCGATTGCTGCCAAACGAATCGGATGCAAACAGATCACCGGTGTTTTCATCTAAAATAACAACGCTGCCGGGAGTATGTCCGGGCGTAGCATAGATTTGCAGTACGGTGCCGCCGAGGTCAAAGCGCATGCCGTCTTTCAAATCCTCAATATGGGTAAAGTCCAATCCGCAGTCCAATTGCTTCATAGATTTGTCAGCATAGGGAGCATAGACCTTGCAGCCATACTCAATAAATTTTCCAGCTTGTGCAACATGGTCGGGATGACCGTGTGCAATGAGCAGATCGACCGGAAGACCGCCGGTGAGCGCGTGACATAGCGCCGGAAGATCACCATCATAGTCCCAGCCAGCGTCAATCAGTGCAGCGCGTTTTTGACCGATGATGAGATACATACGATCGAGATCGAAATCCTCAATCCTTATGAGACCGGCAGCCGTATCCGACGGTTCACGCAGCAGTGAATGGCGGAATACGCCCTTGGGGCGGCAGGCAAAACGGTAGGTAAACGCAACAGTATCGCTTGGCTGCAGACCGTCTGCCTGTGCAAAAGCGCGGATGGTAATAGATTCTGCTCCATCTGTGTGCTTGACCGGAATCAGACCTGCCTCACGGTGGTAAATCGGGCTGTCTGCTGTCGGTTCGGTACCGTCAATGGTGTAATGGATTACGGCATGCGATGCCGCGCAAGAAAGATTTACATGAAGTGTGGACAGCTCGTAAGTACCCTCTGCCGGAAAAACAGATGGGATAGCGGTTTTTCCCATAATGCAAAACTCCTTTGCTGTGTTAAAGAAGAGAATGCTAGTAGGATTCTCTCACTGTAACCAGTATAGCAGACTGGCGGACAGATAGAACAGGTCGTTTTTTGGATTCACAGGGGGTATCTTTTGAACCTGCCGTAAAAATTTGAATCGTGAGAAATTTTGTGGTACTCTATTATCAGAAGAAGAGAACAC
>CAJMMH010000415.1 GCA_905214365.1 uncultured bacterium | reverse complement strand
AAAATCGACCGCAAAAACAAGTACAAGAGGTTCCGAGAGTCTATATCCAAAAAAGGCTACTCCGTAAGACCAAGAGCCTGCTGTGAACTCTATTGTCCCCCCCGGAATAACCTTTCTTTTCCTGCCGTCACCGGCCTGTATCTCTTACTCGCCCCAAAAGTCTGTTCTCAAGAACTTCTGGCAATCAGGCGAAACAACATCAGCCGAACAGTCCCTTCTTGTAAAACGGCTTGATATCCTTTACCAGATCAAGCGCCGCCGGATCCGCCGGTCTTGCTTCCATTACCTTTCCGTCAAGATAGCCAACGCTCGCGCGCTTCAGCTCATCAATCGCGCGTTCGGAATCGGACGAATCAACAACCAGAAGATAACCGTTATCCTCGCCCTGCACACGCTGCGCAAGCCACATACGCTTTACAGTCTTCAGTGCCTTTGCCGTACGCTTCAGCGCTCCGACCATCATGTCCGGAGCTTCCTCCAGCAGATCTCCATAAACAACCGGCTGATCAGACGCAGGCTTTGCCTCTGCCGCCGGCGCTGCCGGACGAACAACGGTCGGCTGCGGCTTTGCTTCCGGATGGGCAATCGGCTGTCCGCCCTCTTCCTCCGCTTCCTTTGCAGCAGCGCGCTTTGCGTCAAACTCCGCCTTCTTCTGACGGAAATTATCAATGTTCTCCATAATCTTTTCATCAACGCGGAAGCCGCAGCCTCTCGCATTGAATACGATCTTGCCGATGCCAGTATCCTTCGCCATCTTCTCCAGGGCCTCATAGCTCATGATCACAGCTCCCCACTCGGTCGGCTTGTAGGTCTTTGCAAATTCGGTCCAGTCCGTAAATGCCGGAAGCCATACTTCCTTCTTTGCGTCAACCAGATTCGCGATCTTGCGGCTTACGCCCTCGCCGGCTGCAGTCTGTCCCGGAGGCAGCGGCTTTCCATCCTTAATCGTAATGGTCGGAACCAGGTACTTCGCGTCTACCAGACACGCAAGCATCCGGCTCTCCATCATCTTCAGTACCTGACGACTCTGCTCCAGCTTCTTTGCCAGCGCTTCCTTCTCTTCCGGCGCTGTCTCTTCCGCCGCTGCCGCTCTCTGCATCGAAGCATTGAGCTGAATGTACTGGAAGAACTGAACCATCGCCAGCTGCAGCGGCGCATTGCGGAAGTCATTGCCGCTTCCCTCTTCTTTGTTCCACTCCGGCTCCGGAAGAATATCCGTACGCTTGATGACTAACGGATGAGAACCATTGTCCACGATTACATTCTCAACGCCCATGTAATACAGCTGCGCAACAAACGGAAGAATCATCTTGTTCTCCAGCTTACGGATCACCAGATCCAGGTACTGCTTCTTCTTAAAGTCATCAGCAAGCTTCTGCGCAAGATCTTCGGCAGAAAATACCCATGCGCCGGCCCTCGGATCAATATACGGATACAGCGGAGCCTTGGTATAGGCAACATAGATCTCATCTGCCTTCTTCAGTGCCTCGACTGCCGCCCAGTAAATGATCTGCTGCTTGATCGGGAAATGGATGTGCTTAAACTTCTCATCCTTCTTTGCTCCCTCTGTCGTTGCGTAAATGAACGACAGTTCTTCCAGTGTCAGACCGGCGATCTCATCATCCGGCATTTCCTCGCTGATCGTAAATTTCTGATACAGAATATTTAAACGTTTGTTATCCAGCATATTTTCATCCTCTCTTTCAGCAGCGGCTGCGCCCTGCAAACTCGCTGCGCCGACCGATATTCCCGTACGCGCGCTCTGTTATTCATTTTAGCAGAAACGCACACATACTGCAAGGCATTCTTAAAAAAAAGAGCAAACGACAAAAAACTAGCATTGTCTGAAACAGTGCGCGTCCCCCGACCGGATGGCTTTTGTATCACAGGAGCCTTCATCGTATAGAGCGTACAGACTGCGGGAATGCTCTTTCAAACACGC
>CAJMMH010000414.1 GCA_905214365.1 uncultured bacterium | reverse complement strand
TCACAAAGTTATGGGCGCTGGATTGTTGGTTTTCACGAACCAATGACCAGCGCCTGATATGCTCTCCATAGAGTAGACAAGCAGAGAGTAAAAATCTGCAACTACTTCGGATGGGGAGCATTCTTATGTCAGTAATGAATTATGTGAGTTCGGAAATAAAAATCATTGCGGTAAAACACAGTCTCGTCGGAACCGAAAGTCTCAATCAGTCCGCAGCGAGATTTGGCGTGAGCCGGAGCACACTACAAAAATGGCTGTTAAATTATGAAATGTTTGGAACGGAAGGTCTATGCCATCGGGCCGGAAACCATCACTACTCCAAGGAGATCAAGCGCGAAGCGGTAGAAGCCTATTTGTCCGGGCGGATGAGTGAAGAGGAAATCTGCAAAAAATATCAGATTCGGTCGAGAACACAGCTTGAGAAGTGGGTTTCGTTGTATAATGGTCAAAAAGAGTTCCGTCCCGCGGGCGGAGCCAGGAAGGGTACATGTATGGCCAGGATCAGCGGAGAAGAAAAAGAGAAGGCGGTGGAATTCTGCATCGCCCATGACAGGGACTACGCCCTGACAGCAGAGCGCTTCGGATTTACATACCAGCAGATCTATGGGTGGGTGCGGAAGTATCACGCGGCGGGTCTCAACAGTCTGCGAGAGGATCGGGAGTGCTCCAGAGAACTTTCCGACTGGGTCATTGAGAATAAGCATCTCAAAGCGGTCAATCTTGAGCTGGAAATGGAGGCTGTGCTGCATCGGAAGCTTCAGCAGTACCGACACCAAGGCCGCAGTTCGCCGGATCTCAGCGGCGTGCGGCAGGCTGCCGCGTATCAGGCCATCAAAGAATTGCACGAGGAACACAGATGGCCTGTTTATAAGCTCTGCGCTGCGGTAGGCGTCAGCAAGGCCGGATATTATAAATGGCTCAACCGCACCGTGAGCCAAAAGCAAACGGAGGACGAGAAACTGGCCGGGCTCATTACCGAGATTTATCAGACCCAGCGCGGTATTCCCGGATACCGGCAGATGAAGATCATTTTGGAACGCCGCTATGGGCTAAAGTGCAACTTGAAACGGATCTACCGTCTTATGCGCGTGCTTGGACTGCGGTCTGTATGCAGGAAGAAAAAGCGGCGGTATCAGAAGAAGACCCCGGCGGAATACACCGCGGAAAATATTTTGAACAGGGAGTTTTCGTCTGACCGGCAGAATGAGAAATGGGTGACTGACATAACAGGACTCAAATACGGCTCTGGCAGCAAGGCATACCTGAGTGCTGTGCTGGATCTGTACGGAAGGAATATCGTTGCGTTCTCCCTGGGCCGCCGCAATAATACACCTCTTGTGCTGGACACCTTCGAGCAGGCATTTCAGAAATATCCGGACGCAAAACCGCTGCTGCACAGCGACCGGGGTGTCCAATATACCAGTCGTTCCTTCCGAAAAGAAATGAAACGCGCCGGCGTATGCCAGAGTATGTCCCGCGTGGGACGCTGCCTTGATAACGCCCCAATGGAGGGATTCTGGGGCATCCTAAAAACAGAAATGTATTACCTCTATCATTTCGAGGATTACGAAACTCTGCAGAAGACGATCTGCGCATATATTGACTTTTATAACAATGACAGGTACCAGAAAAAGCTTGGCTGTATGACACCGGCGGAATTCATCGCAGCTTCAGCAAAATAATAACGCAGAGAATCCTACATGTTATAGAATCCTCTGCATAGTTTTTATTTCTTGCTTTGTCTACTTGACAGGGAGCAATTCAGCCTTTTTTGCGCTCAAAAAGGGCGCTAGGATTGGAGGGATGATAAGGATGAACTGCTGCCGGACATGACAGCGCAGGCCATGGAGAAGTGGACGCAGTATGCGCAGGAGTTGGAGCAGGACGGTACAGAAAAGCAAAGCGACCTTTATGATGCCGCCTATGTGGAATTGCAGCTTATCA
>CAJMMH010000413.1 GCA_905214365.1 uncultured bacterium | reverse complement strand
GCACGACATCCACATATGGATGCGTATCCAGAAAATGACGGAGACGTTTCATGGAATGGGCTCTGGTCTTTGGCTGACGCACATCAAACGTAATCTGCGGCTCTACATCCTTCCAGTCATTTACTACCGCATTGTACATATGAACCGGATCCCACATAATATAAGCAAGGAAACTTACCGTATACTCATGGAACCGCTTTACCGGCGCAATCACCACATTTCCGGTCTCTTCTTCATAATACCATTGGTCGGTTGGCACGATTTCCCCCGTTGTACGGTCGATCACTTCCCACCATTTCGCAATATCATCATTTGTATTTACCTTCAGCATATCCGGATACAAATGATCCATCAGATGAACCTCCAGCCGATCCGATACCGCCGTATGAAAAGAACTCATAATATACATCTGCTGAATTTCATCCGGATTTGCCTTTGCCCACGCATTATCCTTTCTGGTAGTGTAATAGGTTGCGTAAATTTTCGCTCCCGTATCCTTTAATTCCTGCGGAAATTCTGTCCCGTCACAATCGCGGATCGCATCCGCTCCCCACTCATCCATAATATCCAGCGTTTCCTTTACCACATCCAAATCCGTCGGAATGGTAACCCGCCCTTTTTTCTGACTCATTCCTATACCTCCACGTTATGCACCTGACACACCTGTCCGATATCCAAGAACACGCTCTAGCTGCCATCAAGGATTTTTACAATAAATGCCGCAAAACCTTTTTCCGGTTCTGCGGCATCCCTGTCTGCATCTGATCTTTCCAGCAATATCCTTCCGGCGCAGACAATTCCTGCTCACAGTCAGCCGTTGCTGCTTTCTTTTTTCATCGCCTGTTTCAGAAATTCTCTCATCCCGATTCCGACCCACTGATGTCCGCCCGGATGCGTGCTGTGAACCGGATATGCAACTTCACCCAGAAGACGGTATGCCTGACGGGTTACTTCCAGCTGGCTGATAACGTTCTTTAATCCGTTCTTTCCATTTAATCCATCTTTCTCTCCGCTTTCAATAAAGAACGGACGCGGAGCAATCATTGCGCCAAGCTCACCCATATCCGCCGTTTCAAACATATGCGGGACAAAATTGCAGGCACAGTTCTGCGGAAGCTCAATCAAAGATTCTTTAAAGCCATAAAAATATCCGCTTGTAATCGCTGCTTTCACGCGATCATCCATTGCCGCAAACCATACAGTCTGCTGGCCGCCGCCCGACATACCGGCGCAGGCAAGATATCCGCTGCTTTCCGGAAGCGCAAGCAGATAATCCGCCAGACGCATCAGATCCCAGACAGCAAGACCAATCACGCTCTGTCCAAAGCTGATGCAGACCTGGAGCAGCTCCCGGTGCGAGTTCATCCGCATCTTTTCCGGTTCTTCCCCCTGCTCCGGAAATTCTCTGCGGTCACTGCTGCCCCGCTCATCTGGGCAGATAACCAGACATCCGTCTGCCAACGCGTCCCGGATAAAATTGGTCATTCCGAAAATTGTGCTTTCCTTTCCGCCGCCATGTCCATGCGGTACAATCAGCACCGGACGCTTTACAGTCTTCGTCTTTGTTTTGACCGAATCGGATTCATCCTTTTGCTGTACTCCGGTACGATCTGCCGTTTCACACTTCTGATTTTCCGGCCGCAGCAGATAAAACGGCATCACAATGTCCGGCTCTGTATGGATCGTCCAGTATTCCGCTTCCAGTCCGCATAAGGTATCTGTGCGCAGATACTGTGCCTCCGGTTCACAGAACACACAGCGGTTCATGCCGGTGATTTCCTGCAAACGTCTGCGAAGCGTCTGCTTCCAGGCTTCATGCTCTTCCCTGGTTTTGGCATGATACGAATACTTTGGCGGGTTTGCTTCATATTTTTTGATATACGTTTCCAGTGTTGTATAATACATCCTGTTGTCTCACTTTCTATTATATGTACTCTCGGAGTCTTTTCTGCACTTG
>CAJMMH010000412.1 GCA_905214365.1 uncultured bacterium | reverse complement strand
TAACTGCTCATTCAGCGACTGAAGTTCATACGTCATCTGCTCCAGCTCCAGATCCGTTTCCTGAATCTTCTGGTTCATTGCATCCGTATCGTAGGAAAACAGCGGATCGCCTTTTTTGACTTCATCGCCTTCCTCTACCATCAGCTGCTTCAACTGCTTGCTGCTGTCGAAGGTAACTCCTACTGTTTCCTGTGTTTCTACACTTCCTGTATAGCGGTCCGTAATGCCAACCGCCCCGTCTCCTGTGATGCTTGCAACACTGGATACATAAACGGTCGCATCACTCTCCGCATCACCCTGCCTCAGATGAATGGTCTGCCCCCACGGCAGAGCAATGGATTCCGGCAGCATTTCTGCAGTCGGCACCGTCCAGCCATAATTTGATACGTACCAGCCGCCTGCGCCGATTAGCAGTACGCCTGCCAGTCCGAGAATAACCGTTCTCTTTTTCATACTTCCTTCTTTCCGCCCGGAATTCCGCGCATCCATTTCTTTTGAATGTACTCTCAAAAGAGCACATTTGATTGAGCGCGCATAAGAAACACTTTTGTTCTATATGCTCTCGATATGGTTAAGTATATCAAATTGTCTGGAAAATGTCCTTTAAGAGATTCTTAATTTTTTAGTGACAAAAAACTTAGGATGCTCAAGGTTTTCTGATTTTCGTGCTGCTAACGTGCTGCCAGCCGTTCTTTTCGCTACTATTTACGCCGCGCCCAAGCAGCAACGGATAATTCCTGCCGTAAGCTGTAATTTCTTCCAGATTTCACCAACTTTTTATTTTGTTATTTTTTAATCCTGTGTTATACTAAAAGCAGGAATTTTTGAAATAAAGGAGATTTTTATGAGGAAAAAACATGTACTGCGTGCAGTCAGTCTCTTCTGCACCGCCGCTGTTGGTTTTTCTTTTTCGGCTCCGACTTCCGCTCCTGCGGCCGAAACTGCTTCCGACGCGTTTGATTCGCTTGCGAATGATCTGTACTGGGGCATTCTGGAACTGATGCCGTCCAACCTTCACTTTTACCAGAGCAGCACAGATAATCTGCCATTTAATCTGACCAATCCGCTTGGTGCTTTCACGGAAGAGGCAGTCGAAGAGCAGGCTCTGATCGATCAGTTCAACGAACGCCTGAACGCGATTTCATTCAATGCTCTGGATTCCCACCAGAAAAAAGTCTACCGTTCAATCCGCTGGTTTCTTGACTGTGAAGCACAGTCGCTCGCTTTGCCGGATTATGCGTCCACGCTTGGTCCGATGGGCGGCCTTCTGACCAGTACCAACACGGTTATGACGGAATACTATCTGCGGAATGATGAGGATATCCAGAACTACATCGCCATGCTCAATGATATCCCGCGTTTTCTGAACGATATCCTGCTGGAAATTGATTATCAGGAAACGCTTGGAATTGCACCATCCGCTTATGCCTACTCAGAAGCGCTTTCTAAAAAGGACGGACTGACTTCAATAGAAGAGCACCCATACCTGAACGCTTTTGTATCCAACATTGCAGAAGCCGGACTGTCAGATGAAGCCGTTTCTTCTTATGTTTCCCAGGTATCTTCCATCCTGACAGATACCATCATTCCCGCTTACCAGAATTTCTTTGCCGCGCTGGAAACCAAATCACAGACAGCCGGGGAAAGCCGCGGTCTATGCAGCTACGATCAGGGACTGAACTACTATGAAGCGCTTATCCGCGCCAATACTGGAAGCGATATGAGTGCCGACGCGATGTTTGACTACCTAGAAAGCAAAATTGCAGATGATATCATCGCAATGTCCGAAATTTACTACCGCAATCCATCCGCAGTTAAGGCCGCCGATGCAATTGAAGTTCCGACGACAGATCCGGAAGAAATTCTTTCTCTCCTGGAGGAAAAAACACTGGAACTGTTTCCTGAAATTGACAACCGCGATTTCCAGCTCTCCTACCTTCCGAAAACTCTGGAACAGAGCAATACA
>CAJMMH010000411.1 GCA_905214365.1 uncultured bacterium | reverse complement strand
TCTGGAAGAACGAAGCAGTGAGCCGCATTAAGGAATATTTCAAGAAAGCGCTTGCGGATATGCCGGAGGAGATCCAGAACCGGATCGTGATCATCGGATAAAAAATGTAAACAGGCGGCCATCCCTCTTTCTGATATATGTCACAGGAATCCCGGTGCTCCGGCCGCCGGCATCGGGAAATGAAGGAGCAAGGATGAACAGCAGACAGAAAGGCGCCCGCGGAGAGCGGGAGCTTGCGAAGATCTTCCGGGAACATGGATATGACGCAAGACGCGGACAGCAGTATTGCGGAGCGTCCGGAGATGCCGACGTGATCGGTCTTCCAGGGATCCATGTGGAATGTAAGCGAGTTGAGAAGTTAAATCTTCTGGACGCAGTCGGGCAGTCTGTGAGAGATGCAAGGGATGATGAGCTCCCGGCGGTCTTTCACCGGCGTGACCGGTCGGAATGGCTTGTGACCATGCGTATGGAAGACTGGTTTACCCTCTTTCGGGAGTGGGAAGCCGGACAGGATTTAAAAGAGAAAGCAGAAAGGTAGGTGACTGCCTTTATGAATTATATCGCCCAGATCAATGCGTTCTGGGATTCGGCCACAACAAATCCGTTGTCTACAGGGCAGGTGTCGTTATACTTTGCGTTATTGCATGTATGCAACAGGAGCAACTGGACAGAGTGGTTTGCAGCGCCGAATCAGGTGCTCTCGGTACTGACGGGATTATCGAGGTCAGGAATACTGAAAGCGAGAAACGAATTGAAGCAGAGAGGGCTCATTGACTTTCAGGAAAAAGCAACAAAAGCGACCAGATATAAGATCACTATAGCAAATAGTACGCAAGTTAGTACGCAAATTGGTGTGCAAAACAGTACGCAAGATGGTGTGCAAGTTGGTATGCAAATTAGTGACACATTATATAAACATAAACAGAAACAAAACATAAAGAATACTGCTACCGCAGTACAAGAAATGCCAGAGCTTTTTGAAGAACAGATTGCCGCGATTCGAGAATTTTATGATTCCGTTTGTGGGTCGTATCCCCGCCCGGTAAAGCTGTCTGAAGCGAGAAAAGAGGAGATCCGTGCCAGACTGAGGGACGGTTATACCGTCGAGGACTTCCGGAAACTCTTTGAACTGGCAGAAGCAAGCGATTTCCTGAAGGGGAACAATAACCGGAGCTGGTCAGCAACGTTTGACTGGCTGATCGCTGATGCCAATATGGCGAAGGTACTGGCGGGCAATTATGCAAACCGGACCGTCAGCGCAAATAAAGCGCAGAAGAAGTCTGCTGGCCGTTTCGCAAACTTTACAGAGCGGCAGTATGACTATGACTCGATGATTTTCCAGGAACGCGTGGAAAAGGCAAAGGAGCAGGAAGATGGACGAACAGGAGAAAACAGGGGTGGCGGAAGAGACCAGGATTCCGGAGAAAAAATATTACCTGGATGTGAACCTTGAGGAGGCGGAGACCAACATTCACGCCTGCCTGAGGGATGCGGCCAGAAACGTGATCGCAGTTGGGTTCTACCTCAAGAGGATCCGGGACAAGGAGCTGTACCTGGATGCCGGATATAAAAATATCTGGGACTATGCTGCGGCCACGTTCGGATTCAGTAAATCAACGGCCAGCCGGTACATGGCGAGAAACGACCGGTTCTCCGTGGATGGAAACAGCCCGAAGCTGGCTGAGCAGTACCGAGATTACAGCAAAGCGCAGTTGCAGGAGATGCTAAACCTTGATGCGGATCAGCTTGAGGATGTGACGCCGGACATGACGGTGCGTGAGATCCGGGAACTGAAGAGACCGAAGGAGCTGCCGTATTATGATATTCCGGGGCAGCTCAATATCTCGGATTTCCCGGGGATGGACGATGCTGTGGATGATCCGGATGAGACCGATGCGGTGGTGGCCGCAGAGGAAACGGAGGAGCTGATCCAGGCGAGGGGAAGTTTTTCGGTGACTGCGGAGGATCTGATTGAGGACGAGACGGAA
>CAJMMH010000410.1 GCA_905214365.1 uncultured bacterium | reverse complement strand
ACCGTGCGCGTGCGCAAAAGAAACAGCTTCCTTCAGTTCCTCTGTCGTAAAATTCTTTGCCTTGGCTCTCAGGCCAAACGCTTCTCCGCCGACGTACACGGCATCCGCTCCGTAGCGCACTGCCGTCTTCAGCACATCCAGGCTGCCGGCCGGGATCAGAAGCTCCGGTCTCCGTCTCATAATATTTCCTCCGTCTTTACTGTCACTGCCACGCCGTCCCCGATCGGAATCAGCGATGTCGTCAAGCCAGGAGTATGCTTTAATTCATACAGGTACTCCCGCATCCTGCTGTGGATTGTCCGATTCCTTCTGGCAACTGCAAACCGTGACTCCAGCACATCTCCGTCCTGCAGAATGTTATCGGAAAAGACCATGCCGCCCTTTGCTGTCAGACGCATCACATCCGGAAGGAAATGAATATACTGCCCCTTTGCCGCATCCATGAAAATCAGGTCATATGTGCCGTCAAGCCTCTTGAGGATCTCTGCGGCATCTCCTTCCAGCAGATGAATGCGATCTCCGTATGGAGACTTGGCGAAGTTCACCTTTGCCTGCGCAATGCGCGGCTCATATTTTTCTATTGTTGTAATTTCTGCGTCATCCGACATCACTTCGCTCATCAGAAGCGCCGAATAGCCGACTGCGGTTCCCACCTCGAGGATCCGCTTCGGCTGAATTAATCGGATAAAAAATGTCAGAAGGCTGGCAGTTTCCGGCCGAATAATCGGCACATCCTCTGCCAGCGCTGCTTTTCTGATCGACTCGCACAGCTCGCTCCCTGGAGTCTCCAGGGAGCGAATATATGCGCTGATCCGTTCTTGATTTATCATTTGTTTTACTCTACTTCCATAATGATCGGCAGGATCATCGGGCTTCTCTTCATCTTTTTCCAGAGGAAATTGCTCAGGCTGTCACGGATGACATTCTTGATCTTTGCCCAGTCGCTTACCTTGTTGTCCAGACAGTCGTAAACTGCGTCGTCTACGACCTGCTGTGCCTCTTCCATCAGGTTCTCTGATTCACGGATATAGACAAACCCTCTGGATACCAGATCCGGTCCGGCAAGAAGCTGATTCGTGTAGCGCTCCAGCGTCAGGACAACAATAATGATACCATCCTGAGCCAGATTCTGACGGTCACGCAGTACAATGTTTCCAACATCGCCGACACCAAGTCCGTCTACCAGGATGCCGCCGTGGATCACCTGTCCGGTTACCTCCGCTTTCTCACTGCTCATCTCCAGCACATCACCGGAATTGATCATAAAAATGTTTTCCTCCGGAATACCAAGATCCGCAACAATTTTTGCCTGTGCCTGCTTATGACGGAACTCGCCGTGAACCGGAACCGCATACTTTGGACGTACCAGAGAGTACATCAGCTTGATCTCTTCCTGGCACGCGTGGCCGGATACGTGGGTATCCTGATAAATGACTTCAGCTCCCTTTTCCGCCAGCTCATTGATGACATTGGATACCGGCTTCTCATTACCCGGAATCGGGTGGGATGAGAAGACAACCAGATCGCCCGGCATGATCGTGACTCTGCGGTGAATGGACGCCGCCATACGTGACAGTGCTGCCATCGGCTCGCCCTGGCTTCCGGTCGTAATTAACGTTGTCTGCTCCGGCGGATAGTTCTTCAGCTGATCAATATCAATCAATGTTCCCTCTGGGATCTGAATATATCCAAGCTCGCTTGCCTTTCCGATGATATTAACCATACTGCGGCCCTCAACGACAACCTTGCGGCCATACTTGTAAGACGTATTAATGATCTGCTGTACACGGTCTACATTGGACGCAAATGTCGCAATGATGATTCTCTGGCTCTTATGTTCGGAGAAGATGTTGTCAAACGTCTTTCCTACGGTACGCTCAGACGGCGTAAAACCCGGACGGATTGCATTGGTGCTGTCGCACAGAAGCGCCAGTACGCCCTTCTTGCCAAGCTCCGCGAACCGCTGCAGATCCGCCATATCACCGAATACCGGCGTGTAGTCAATCTTGAAATCTCCGGTATGGACAATCACGCCCGCTGGGGAATAAAT
>CAJMMH010000409.1 GCA_905214365.1 uncultured bacterium | reverse complement strand
TGAAAGTGACTTTGATATAATATCATGGGGATTCCACTTTGTCAAGCACTTTTTTCATTTTCTTCCAACTGCTGTTCCCGTCCGCACTGTACCCGAACAGGAACGGATTTTGCCGATTCTGCATCTTCTGTATGCAGGCTATCGGCAAAATCCCACCACTCTGGAACATAGTCAAGCGGATATTCGCAATCCGCTTCGCTACTTGCTCATAACCGAATGCTGCTTCGCAGCTTATCAGGAGTGGCTTACACCACTCCTGATACAAGCAAATCCCACTGCTTGTTGCTTTGCACAATTGAAGCAGGGGCTTGCTTGATTCGGTTAAAAGGCTTTATTCTCTGCTCCAGCCTATTCCCGTCATTTGTACTGCCTGCCGCTCTGTCATTCTGTTTTGGCCATGTTCGGGCTGATTTTCTCCACATATCTGACAGTCTCTGCCTTTCATTCCCGCACCATCCGGCAGCAATGCCGTCTGCTGTGCGTATACTCCAAGCATCGTTCCGGTAAAGCACTTCCCGGCGACTTCGCATGAAAGGAAACGGGTCGCTGCGCGCGCACACAGCGTTTCATCTGCCAGAAATTGATATTCATATCTTAATGCCCGGATTTCCAGATGAATTTTTTGCAGCTCCTGCTCCCGGTCTTCCCCGCCGTTCTCAATGAGCTCCCGTCTTGCTGCCTTCCACTCTTTTCGATATACGCACTCTCGGAAATCATCTGCCTGCTTCTGTACCTGGAGATACAAACCATCTGCCTCCCGCACAAGACTCATCCGGTAAAAGAATCGATTGGACAGATATGCAGTAACTCCGGCTTCCACGCCGACTTCTATGGATTCCGGACTGATTTCCGCAAAGAAACGGCACTCCACATCCGGCTGGCAAATAAATGCGGCGGTCGGTGATTCTTCTGCGTCCTCAATTCTCGTTTTCGATGGTTTCAGGTAGAGATTTCCATTCTCTGCCGCATAGCAGCCTGCTTTCGGATTCCGTATAAACATCCAACACGAATCCGGCAAAATCGGATTTCGTTTTCCTGCCGCACCGATGCAATCCGAAAGATCCGCATACCAGCACGCCTGCAGCCTCTGTTCTCTCCAAAGAGGACCGGTTTCTTTCCGATGCGAGCGTCCCGGTTCTTTCGACGACAAGCCGACCTTCGGCCATCCATGTTCCCAGGTTACCGGCATCAGCCAGGTTTCCCTGCCAGTATGAGACAGCCAGTTATTCGCCGGTCTTGTTCCAATATGCACCATCCACCAGTTCCCGTTTCCATCCTCAACCAAATCTCCATGCCCGCAGCACGCCGCCGTTTTGGTCGTATCATTTCGGTTTGTCAGAATCGGATTTTCTTCGCAGGACTCATACGGGCCCCACAGATTCCGGCTTCTTGCCGCCGTTTCCATATGGTTCAGGCCTGTTCCGCCTTCTGCAGTAAGCAAATAATACCAGTCCCCGACATGATACAGATGTGGTGCTTCCAGAAATCCTCCTCCGGTTCCATTCCAGAGCGGACGGATTTCGCTCAGAAGTTCCCCGCTGTCCGGATCAATTTCCGCCATTGAGATCATTTCTCCCGGATGAACCGCCGTTCCTGCCGTCTTTTCTGCCCGGTAATTCGTGCAATAATAGGCATGTCCGTCTTCAAACAAAATGGATGGATCGATTCCTCCCATCGGAACAAATACTGGATTGCTCCATTCTCCTGCAGGATCTTTGGTCTGAACAATAAAATTTCCGACCTGATCCGCAGGCGCTGTCACATAAAACACACCGTCTCTCCAGCGGATTGTCGGCGCCCAGATTCCGCCGGATGGTACAGCCTGATCCAGCTTCAATGCCACAATCTGCTCCGGTCTGGTAATGCAGGCGCCAATCTGCGTCCAGTTTACCAGATCCCGGCTGTGAAAAACCGGAATCCCCGGTACATATTCAAAGGAACTTGTTACCAAATAATAGTCTTCGCGGACGCTGGAGATGCTTGGATCCGGGTGAAACCCGCGGATCACCCGATTTTCGTACGACTGATTTTTATATACAACGCTCATGCTTCTCCCGCCCCACCGATGTCTATCATAAGTCTCG
>CAJMMH010000408.1 GCA_905214365.1 uncultured bacterium | reverse complement strand
GACCGAAACTGAGAATCTTCGCATTCTTACTTCCATGAAGAACACCGGCAACGGTTCCGGCTCCATATCCCCGCCGCATCTGCGCAATGCACCGGCAGATATCCCTGCAGATTTCAGTCACGTCTTCTTCCGTAAATTCGCCAAGGCAATTGGAACAGTTCTCACAGCGACGCGGCGCTTTTTCTCCGAAATAATTCAAAATATACGCGCGAAGACAGTCTTTTGTTGTCCCGTAAAAAGTCATTCGCTTCAGCCTCTCGGCATCCCTCTCCTTCAGTGTCTGCTCTTCTTCCCAACTGAGATCATCACGGATTTCCTTTTCCTCCAGCAGAAACTGATTGATCCGGACATCCTGCGGCGAGTACAGAAGGATACACTCCGCGCGCACTCCGTCTCTTCCTGCGCGTCCGGCCTCCTGATAATAATTTTCCATGCTCTGCGGCATGTTGTAATGAACAACATAACGAACATTGGATTTGTCAATTCCCATGCCGAACGCATTGGTCGCAACCATAATCGGATTTTCATCAAAAATAAACTGATCCTGATTTTCTCTGCGTTCCTCCGCCGACAATCCGGCATGATATCTGGTGGCGCGGATTCCTTCCCGCCGGAGTAATTCACAGACTGCCTCTACATTCTTTCTCGTCGCGCAGTAAACAATTCCACTCTCTTCTTTATGTTCCTTCACATACTTGAGAAGCTCTTCATCCTTTTTTCCTGTTTTTACTTCAAAATACAAATTTTCCCGGTCAAACCCGGTTACTAAAAGCTTGGGATCCTGAAGCCCTAAAACGCACAGAATATCATCCCTTACCGCTTCCGTTGCAGTTGCCGTAAACGCGCTGACAACCGGCCGAACCGGAAGCGATGCAACAAAGTCGATAATATTCCGGTAACTTGGTCGGAAGTCCTGTCCCCACTGCGAAATGCAATGTGCCTCGTCTACCGTCACCATACTGATTTCGGTCCGAGACGCAAACTGCTGAAACAGCGGTGTCATCAGCCGCTCCGGTGCTGCATAAATAATTTTATAGCGTCCTTCCGCTGCAAACTCCAACGCCTTCCGGATCTGATTTTCTGACAAGGAACTATTAATATAAGCCGCGTGCACACCAACCTCGTTCAAAGAACGGACCTGGTCCTTCATCAGTGAAATCAGCGGAGACACAACAACAGTAACGCCAGGAAGCATCAGCGCCGGAACCTGATAACAGACTGATTTTCCAGCCCCGGTCGGCATGATTCCAAGCACATCCCTCCCTGAAAGAATCGCATCAATCAGCTCCTCCTGCCCTGACCGAAAGCCAGAATAACCAAAATACTTTTTCAAAACCTCATACTGATCCATTGATCCCGTTCCCCTTTTCTTCCGAATCTTCCGAACTGTCGTCAGCGTTTTGTTCTTTTTCCGATATCATTTCTGCATTGATTTCGTTATCTGCGTTCCCTGTTTCTTCGGTATGTTCCGCATTTTGAGCGAGCAACTTTTGATACTCCATCATATAGCGCATCAGCCGCGGCACATACTCCGGCGGATTCCGCCTGCCGAATTCCCAGTCTTCAATTGTCCGAACCGGAATCCCGAAATAAATCGAAAACTCCCGTCGATTCATTTCCAATTCGTCTCTCATCATCCGGATTTCATTTTTACCATTCTGATTTTCTTTCACAGCAGCCTCCATGCCCTGCCAGCAGCACCTGTAATCCATATTCATCACGCTTCCCGGCAACTTTTCTTTACTATATCATACTTTTTACTTTCACGCAATGCCGTATTTTTTGCCGCAATCTATGGACATTTCCTGTTTCCTATGCTATACTTTTTTCATCCTGCAATGTACTTTCGGTAACAGGTCTCGATAAAGATGTTTTAGCGCGAGGATTTCCGAAGGTACGTTTATTAGAAAGGGGGTGTGGGGGGATATGTCTGAATCGAATATGCTTGCAATAATCCTTCAAGCTGTACAAAAAACCAACGAAAACATTGGTCATCTTGCTTCAAAGATTGATGCTGTCGAAAGTAATCTGAATGCCAAAATTGATGCGCTCAGTTCCAGAGTGGATTCCGTCGAAAGTAATCTGAACGCTA
>CAJMMH010000407.1 GCA_905214365.1 uncultured bacterium | reverse complement strand
CATTTTGACAGGCGAGGAATATTTTGAATTAAAAACAGGTTATGAACAATCCATCCATGAGCTGTCCGGTGGGATTGAAGCGCTCGAAAAATCTATGGATGTTCTGGACAGCCAGCTTATACGCTACCGGGAAATGGAAAAAGATGCCAAGTCGCTGGCACAGGACCATGTGCTGACGGCAGAGCTGATTGAACGGCTCATCGAGCGGATCGAGATCGACCATGAGCGGAATATCCATGTAATGTTCCGGTTCAAAAATGAATTTCAGGGAAAGGCGGTGGAACCATGCACAAAAAATATGTGATCGCCCTTTATATCCGTCTGTCCGTGGAGGACTTTAAGACTGAAAGTTTGAGTATTCCCAACCAAAAACTGATCCTCCGGGAAAAGGCCATGTCGCTGCCGGAATGGGATAACGGCGAAGTGCTGGAATTTGTTGATAACGGCCATACAGGTACGAATTTTGAGCGCCCTGCGGTACAGGAACTTTTGACGATGGTCCAGGCCGGGAAGATTGACTGCATTATCGTAAAAGACCTCTCCCGGTTTGGCCGTAACAGCATTGAAACCGGATATTTCATTGAGCGGGTATTTCCCCTCTACCACACCCGGTTTATCTCTGTCAGTGATGATTTTGACACCGCCAATTTCAAAGGCGATACCGGCGGGATTGACGTTGCCTTTAAGTACCTTATCAGCGAATGTTACAGCCGGGATATGTCCATGAAAACGAAAAGCGCCAAATATGCGAAAATGCGCCGGGGAGAATATCAGAGTGTTATCTGTCCTTATGGCTACCGCAAGAGCGCAGACGGGCGTATGGAGCCGGACGAGGACGCTGCAGGGATTGTCCGGCAGATATTTGAATGGGCGGCTGACGGAAATACAGCCGCCGAGATTACAAGAAAACTGTATGCCATGAACATCCCTACGCCTGGAGAATACCGGAAAAGTAAAGGCAAGGATCACTATAATGTTTCCCGGACGCATGGCGTCTGGAGCAGCTCAACAGTCCTTCGGATGCTGGAGGATCAGCGGTATATCGGTACCTATGTAATCGGGAAACGCAAGGTCAGGGAAATCGGCAGCCGGCGTGTCCAGCTAAAAGATGAAAGCGAGTGGTTCAAAATCCCAGACCACCACCCGGCAATCGTAAGCATGGAGCTGTTTGAGAAAGCCAATGCTTCGATCAGGCGTTTTTCCCTTCCGAATAAAAAGCGGCGTGACTACCTTCTCCGCGGGAAAGTATTCTGCGGCTGCTGCGACCATGCCATGTCACTTAGAAACGGGGCATGGTTTTACTGCCGTCATTCCGAGGTAGCAAAAGAACTTCCCTGTTATGGCGTAAAGGTCAAAATGTCGGAGTTGGAGCAGGTGGTCTTTGATACGACCCGTGCACAGATGGGGCCGGCATTGGGGATTGACAGCAGCAAGGACAAGCTGGATTTGCAGACGATCCAGCAGGCCGAGCATGAAGAAAAGCTGCACTCTATCCAGGACAGCAAACGGCAGCTTTATGAACAGTATGCGCTTGGAGAGATTGACCTGGAAACCTATCAGGAGCGCAAGGCGGTATATGATGCGGAGCTGGTGCAGGCAAAAAATGTCCATGCTGCTATTACCGCACAGACCAAACAGATACAGAGTGATTATGAGGCAAAGCTGAAACAGCGGGAAATTGTCCGGGAAGTAGGCAGCGCCGACACCCTGACACAAGCCCTGATTGACAGGCTTATTAGTAAGGTTTATATTTTTCCGGGGAATCGGATTGAGATTGAATATGTGACGCAGGATTTCTTGGGAATAGACGAATCGGGAAAGGAGGCATGAGTGCCGTATGAAAGAGCTGCGGGTGGCTATATGGCTGCCCGGAAAGCCTCAAAAAAAGTTATAAATTTTTTTGTCGTGGGCTTGACATACGGGTGCCGCAACGTGTGAAACTTAAAATCCCGCAACCCATGAGTCTTGCAAAATTTCTTGAACCATGAAGTCATCGTCCGAGGTTCTACGGGTTTAAGATTGCCTGACAATACAAAATCAGCATCTGAATGCAGTTTCTTTTTCTCTTCCAGCCAGCTTCTCAATTGAGGATG
>CAJMMH010000406.1 GCA_905214365.1 uncultured bacterium | reverse complement strand
CCACAAATATGCCAACTACAAAACCGGTTATTTCTGCAAGCCACTTAATTCCCGTGATGCCGACTGCACCCAGCAGCGCATTGATAATTCCATTATTCTGAAACATCAGCTTCCAGAGAATTGCTACCGCAATGCTTCCGCCAAACAGGGACGGCAAATAATAAATTGTACGGATCAGATTGACGTGCTTCATATTTTTGTTCATAAGCACAGCAACCAGTAAAGCCACCGTCAGTTTGCCCGGAACGGTAAAAATCGTATAAATGAGTGTAATACGTACTGAGTTCCAGAAATCCCTATCCTTTGTCAGAAGCTTCACATAATTCTGCAGACCGATAAACTTCGGACTGCTCATAATGTTGTACTCTGTCAGAGAATAATACAAAGACGTGACAAACGGATACAGCTGCAAAATCAGAAATCCCAGAATCCAGGGAGAAATAAAGATAAGACCAATATACTGTTTTCTTTTGAATCTCTTTTTCAAATTGAGCACCTTCCTTTTAAAATAGAAAACCGCCGCCAGGCATCTATGCAAACAAACGCGTCTCTGCTGCCTCATTTAAAAACAGATGCAGGAAAATCCTGCATCTGTTTCCTGACAATAATCGCGTTGCTGCAGACACCCTACACAGTCGGCGATAGAATTTTCAGTTCAGAAACGGTTACGATTCACGCTTCGCGCAAACAGCAACTCAAAACGTTCTGCCGAAAACGGGATTTTATTCCTTCTCAGAAAGGAAGCTCTCTAACAGCTTGATGGTGCTCTCAGCAACCTCTTCCGGAGTTCCCTGTCCATACGCAACCTGTACAGCCGCATCCTCCAGAATTGCGGTAACTTCTTCTTCTGTTGTCAGACCAAGATCGTTGGTTCCGCTGTAGCCCTGGATAATATCAACACTATCCTTTGCAACGCCCCGAAGCAGTCCGAGGTCTTCGCATACCTTCTGGCCAACGGATGTCGGCGGTACGGAACGAACCGTTGTCAGCATTTCTGCCGCTTCTTCACTATTGTAGAAGTATTCCAGGAACGCAACGGCTTCCTCTACATGCTCCGATCCGCCGTAAACACACATATACTGCGGGCAGTTGCAGTACCAGCCGTCATCCTTTGCGTCTTCCATGACCGGAAGCATACCAATCGCAAACGTTCCGTCCGGGCAGGCAGCCTCAGCAGTCTCAACAGTAGAAGAATAGCTGAACAGGCCGACATATTTCTGATCGATCCAGTTGGAATCTGTTGTCAGATCTGAACCATAAGAAATCACATCTTCAATCGGAACAATAACGCCTTCTTCATACAGAGACTGAATAAAGGTCAGAACCTGTACCATATCCTCTTCCGTGAAGCCCATTTCCTTGGTATCGTTTACCAGAACGGTATTGCCGGTCAGCTGCTGCAGATACGGCCGGATAATCATGGTATTCAGCTCGGAAGCTCCCATTGTCAGAAGGTACATGGAATCATCGTACTCTCTTACCTTCTTGCCCATCTCCAACAGATCATCCCATGTGTACTGCTCTGAAAAATCAAGTCCGATTTTCTCCGCCAGATCAGAATTGTACAGGAACGCGTGTCCGGAAACGCCAGTCGGCAGTCCATACTGATGATCCCCGAATCCGCCGTTGTTCTTCAGGAACGACTCCGCGAAAGTACTCAGATCAATGCTATCGGAATACTCATTAAAGTCTACGAAATAATCCTCATTGGATTCTACATATCCCGGCATCCATCCGGTTCCCATCTGGATAATATCCGCTGCGTTGCCGCTTACAAGCTGTGTCGTCAGCTTTTCCTGATAACCGTCGCTGCTTCCATATTCTGCCTCGATCGTTACCCACGGATGCTCCTTCTCATACGCCTCGATTACATCAAGCGTTGCTTCCGCTCTTGCGTCGCCGCCCCACCACATAAACCGCAGTGTTACCGGCTCCTTGTCCTCATCGGCAAATGCAGGAACTGCAAGTGTGGCTGTCATCGCTGCTGCAAGTGCCAGTCCTAATGTACGCTTTTTCATGTTTTTGTCCTCCCATCATCGGTTATGCGTTCAGAAACTGATCCTGACGGCCAATTTTTCCAGACGGCTGATCTTATC
>CAJMMH010000405.1 GCA_905214365.1 uncultured bacterium | reverse complement strand
TGTGAATGTGCCTCTTCTTTCATCACATACTCCAGACGCGTCAGAAGCCCAAGCAGACAGATAAAATCCTCTTTTCCAAACTTCTCCACAACACGTCCGTAGTATTCTTTCAACCCTTCCTCCTGCCTGCGCAGAAGTTCTTTTCCCGCCGGATCCAGAATAATATACGTTCCGGCGCTTCCATTTCTATCGTGCGACCACTGTACCAGCGCGCAGCCCTCTAATGTCTGCACGGTCTGCGACACCTGCTGAACCGAAAGCTCCATTGTTTCCGCAATTTCCTGCAGATACAGCTTTCCATCGCTGTCCGGCTCCCATGCTGTCAGATCTGCCGCCGGACGGATCCGCCTGCTTCTCCTGCCGTGTTTTTCTGCAGCCGAAACGTTTCCGCTGACATCCTGTGTCTGAAAAGAATTGTAGCATTTGTACAATTTTCCGTCAATGGATTTTATTTTTTCTTTCGTTTTTTCCTTTTCTTTTCACAAAGCCGATGGCTGCCGAAATCTGCGTGCTTCATCCAACGCAATCCACTCATCCAGCGTCAGCGGAACATAATCAGAAAATTTACAAAAGCAATTGATCATATGGCATGGAATCCGGCGCTCTTCTCCTTTATAATCCGTTATCTCTGTCCTTCTGGTTTCTTCCTGAAACTTTGTAATCAGCCGCTCATCATGCGTATCGTGTACATGGCCATAGAGCATATATACCTTCGGATTGTCATGCTCATCCAGGCGATACTGACCGTTATAGCACATCACCGGATAGTGGCACAAAATCACCTTTCTTTTGTTATCGTTCCGCTCCTCATACGGCTTAATCCACTGAAAACGGGACGGATCAAAATCCCGGTAATTCAGAAACCGATCGTGATTTCCCGTAATCAGATACAGCTTTCCGTTCAGCTGCGTCAGAAGCTCGTTGGTCTGCGCGCCGTTTCCGAATGAAAAATCACCCAGAATCACAACCTCGTCATTTTTTCTTACCCTGCTGTTCCACTGGCGGATCATATATTCGTTCATCGCCTCGCCGCTCTCAAATCCCCGGCAGTCCATCGCGGTATTCATCACACTGTGAAAAAAATGACAGTCCGCTATATAATAAATCACAAATGCTTGTTCCTCCTTTTCCGGGAGCCGATGTCATTCCCTTCCGACTCTTCATCCGGCTCCATATCCAGAAATACTTTCGCGTCATCCACACGTTCCCCGATCTCATGGGCGACAGACAGATAAAATGACTGTACCTTCAGCCGGTTTTCCTCATACAGATCCAAATTTTCATACAGCTTCTTATAATAAATAAACAACCTGCGCTTTGTCTGAAGAACATTTACCGGTGACATCTGCTTTGTCACCAGACTGCCCTTCCGCTTCAGATAATAATACAGCGGCTTTTTCACGACTGAAATTTTCCGGATGCAGCCCATATATTCCAGATTAAACAGAAAATCCTCGCACCAGTTCATCCCTTCCGTACACGCCAGATGATGCCTGCGCACAATCGCGGTCACATACAGCTTGTTCCACATCACACCGTAATAAAAATTTGCCGGAGCGGTCAGCATACATTCGGCAAACTCATCCAAGGTATACAGTCCGCCCTTCCGGACACTGGACCGCGCGAAAAACTTCTTTCCGGTCACCCGGTAATAATCACAGACTGCCATCTGGCTGTCATCCTTTTCGATTGCATTCACCAGACGCTCCGTCGCAAACGGCGAAACCCAGTCGTCGCTGTCCGCAAACTGCAGATATGTACCCTGCGCAAGCGACATACCCAGGTTCCGGCTTGCCGAAACGCCGCTGTTTTCCTTAAAAATCGGCCGGACACGGTCATCTTTTTTCTCATATTCTTCAAGAATCTTCCGGCTGTCGTCTGTACTCCCGTCATCAATCGCCAGAATTTCAATTTCCTTATATGTCTGCGCGCAGATGCTGTCCAGACACCTGCGGATCGTATCCTGTGCATTATAGATGGGGACAATAATGCTGACAAGTTCTCGTTTTGCCATAGCTTCTCCCTATATTGTTTATGTGCTCTCGGAATCTCGTTGTACCTGAATTTGCAAGCGGATTTTTTGTCGGAGGTGCCTG
>CAJMMH010000404.1 GCA_905214365.1 uncultured bacterium | reverse complement strand
TGTCCGAAAAATCATTCCCGCAAATTGTGACACACATCTTGCAGAAAGCCATTTTCAAACACGCTTTCGTAAGGAACTTGTCCTTTTATTACGTGACTCAGTTCATTCTTACTATACTTCAACTTTCTCCATAATGCAAGCTATTTTTGTTATTTTTCTCATTTTATATTCAATTTCATACAATTTGTCTGCTTTTCTTCCTTTTTCTGCATAATTTGTCAGGGATCGACATGTTGGATCAAAGCAGGGACTCTAACTCCAATCCACCGCGCGGATTGTGGAAGTAGCGAAGCGGATTGCGAATATCCACTTGACCAACTCAAGGAAGTCCCCTGCTTCAATTGCGAATATCTGCTTGACACATGTTCTGTCTCTGGACCACAACCTTAAAATTTCCATTAATTTCGATCTATGCGAAAAAATTGCTCTTTACGCAGAATGTTTTTAATGCTATGCTATATACTATCATTAGGTTTGTCTGCCTATGATAAATAACGACCACATGAATCAGGAAAGGATGTGATTTCATGAGAATTGAAAAGGTCAATGAAAAGCAAATTCGCTGTACGCTGTCACGGGATGATTTAAGCAACCGTCATTTAAACATCAGTGAACTGGCCTACGGCTCGGAAAAAGCGCGGTCACTGTTTCGGGAAATGCTTACGAAAGCATTTCGGGAGTTTGGATTTCAGGCAGAAAACATGCCCCTTATGATTGAAGCAGTTCCTCTCTCCGAAGACAGTATTATGCTGCTGATCACCAAAGTGGAAGATCCAGATGAGATAGATACCCGTTTTGCTAAGTATTCTCCTTCCGATCCGGAAGACGGTACGCTTCGCGACGATCTTGATTTTGATGCTGATGAATTTGAGCCGGAAGGCGCAGACACAGTCATTGATGAGTTCAGCAAACTATGCCAGGATACAATTTCCATGATGGATGAGGAAGAGATTCCTTCCACGAAGGATTCAGAGCCTGATTTCTATCAGGTATTCCGCTTCTCTTCCATTGATACGGTATGCCACGCCGCCCGCGTCCTCTGCGGCGCTTACGACGAGGTCAACACGCTGTATAAGGATCCGGGAACACTAAATTACTACCTGGTTGTCCACAAGGGAAGCCACAGCGCAGAAACATTCAACAAGATCTGCAATATTCTGTCTGAGTACGGAAATCGCCAGAAGGGAAACGCTGGAACGGAAGGATATTATCAGGAGCATTTTGAAGTATTGGTCGCAGGCCACGCGATCCAGTCACTTCAGTCATTATAATGAAATTCAAGCGGAATTTCCCGGTTTTGGCGGGGATTCCGCTCTTTCTTTGAAAAAAAACTTGCAAAAAGCCGATTATTTGCTATAATCATAAAATGAATACAAGAATGATTCTGCTGCCCGGAGACGATCCGACACGCGGCTGAACAGGGACGGCATTTTGCTTTTCTTCTGAGGCAGCTGACAGCAGAATTTTTTCATGTGCTCTCGGAATCCCGTTGTGCCTGAATTTTCGGGAGGATTTGAGAGTACACGCTTACAATACGGAGGTTATTATGACATTATTAGAACAGTGGAGAGGAACTGCCTACAGTCAGGAGCAGACTCAGGAGCAGTACAATAAGTTCTGGAACCATTATTTTATTCTGGAAAAGGGCTTCTATGAGTCCCTGCTTTCCGATCCGGAAACCGTAACCGGAACCATCCCGGAGTTGGCTGCAAAGTACAATGTAGATCCGATGATCATGGTT
Source organism: uncultured bacterium (assembly GCA_905214365.1). GTDB lineage: Bacteria > Bacillota > Clostridia > Lachnospirales > Lachnospiraceae > Anthropogastromicrobium. The sequence goes on along the minus strand of CAJMMH010000404.1, from coordinate 361 downwards.
GGTATTCTTGACGGCATCAACGACAGCTTAAAGGAGCCGAACCCGATCGAGACAATGGACGAGACGACCGTTCTCTCTCTTGACTACGACAAGGAAAAGCTGTACTACAACATGGTAGGTGCAAAGGCTGAGTGGCTGTACACTCTTCCGCAGTGGGATTCTCTTCTGACCGATGAGCGCCGCAAAGAGCTGTACAAGGAACAGAAGTCTTCCACCACCATCGTTAAGCCGAAGAAGATCGGCCGTAATGATCCGTGTCCGTGCGGCAGCGGTAAGAAGTATAAGCAGTGCTGCGGCAGAAATAAATAATTTAACAAATCAAGGAAGTCCCCTGCTTCAATTGCGAAGAGCAATAAGCAGT
>CAJMMH010000403.1 GCA_905214365.1 uncultured bacterium | reverse complement strand
CCGACAAAAAATCCCCTCGCAAATTCAGGTACAACGAGATTCCGAGAGCACATTAATGCTAGAAAAGCCTTCCGGAGAGGATCGCACTGCGGCAAAATGATGCGCGGCAGACAGAAAGGAACTGAAATTATGAGTGAAGAAACGATGAAAAACAGGGAATTGCTGTATTCAGGGCTTCCATCTGAAGAAGCAGCGGATCAGAGTCTTGGAAAACCGCAGCCTTCGTTTACGGCGAAGCATGGCGAGCACCCGGTTATTGCCCTGCCGAAGGAGCAGCTGGAGGACGTTGTCTGCTGCAATGATTTTTATAAGCTTCTGACAGACCGGAAGAGCAGCCGCCTGTATGAGCCGGATCCGCTGTCATTAAAGGAACTGTCGTATCTGCTCTGGATGACGCAGGGAGTAAAAGAAGTGACTGGAGTTGCCCATAAGGTAACGCTTCGCAATGTGCCGTCTGCAGGCTGCCGTCATGCGCTTGAAACGTATCTATTTGTAAACCGGGTGGAAGAGCTTTTGCCTGGCTGCTATCATTATCTGCCGGAAACGCATGAGCTGGAACTGCTTTCAGCAGACACAGACCAACGGCAGACGCCGGCTGTCAGCGCTGCGTTCAACGGCCAGACTTTTTTTGGCGCAAGCGCGGTCGCGTTTGTCTGGACGGCGGTGCCGTACCGGATGGAGTGGCGGTTCGGAAGCCGGGCGGAAAAGCTGATTCTGCTGGATGCTGGGCATGTTTGCCAGAACCTGTATCTGGCTGCCGGTTCCATCGGCTGCGGCGTATCGGCAAACGCGGCTTATCTGCAGGACGCGGCAGATGCGCTGCTGCATCTGACAGAGACAAGAGACAATGAGCAGGAAGAGGAAATAGTAATTTACGCGGCCTCCGTCGGAAAAAAGGAGCCTGCAAAGCAGCCGGAAACGGACGGTATGCAGGCGCAGCATAGATAGAAATACACGGAAAATATACAATTATGAGAACACGAATCCCGTTTTTTTGTATAAATCATCAAAAATGAGAAGAAACGGTTTGAAACTGCATAGAATTGACCGTGTTTTTTCGGTATGATAAAGCATAGGACAGGCGGCTGCAGGAGGTACTGACAGCTGCCTGCAATGAACGGGAAGGAGAATTGTGATGGGTACACACACAAAAGGAAGTTTTACCCTGCCAGGAGAAGCGGGATATGAAGCACTGACATTGAAGATGGCGGAAAAATGGGGGGCAGATGTCATTCGTGACAGCGATGGAACCAAGCTTTCTGATGAGATTACAAAGGCAGGCTATGGGATTTATTCCACGATCTGCATGATTCGTTCCGATAATGAGTGGGCGAAAAAGAATATGGATAAGCTTCAGCAGAATTTCCTAATGAGCACGCCGGTAACGGCAGAGTCGGATACCGTTGTGATTGAGCCGTTAGCCGGTTATTTCAGACAGCAGTTTATCCTGAACAAAAAGGATGATCCGAAGGAATTCTGGCAGATATTTGACCGGACAAGCGGGGAAGAAGTTGCGCTGGATCAGTGGAGCTTCGATCCGGAAAAGGAGACCGTAACTGTAACCGGCGCTAAGCCGTGGCATACCTATACGGTAAACTTTCTGGCAGTCAGAATCTGGGAAGAGATTTCGATGTACAACCATATCACTAATGATTGGGGTGATAAGGAGCATCTGATGGCAACGGAGCCGCGCTATCCGGAGACACAGGAGAATATGCTGCGCTGGCTGGACGAGTGGTGCAGAAAGAATCCTGACACAACGGTTGTCCGCTTTACCTCCATGTTCTATAATTTCGCGTGGTTTTGGAGTGACGACATGAAGAACCGCGACGTATTCAGCGACTGGGGTTCCTATGCCATGACAGCAAATCCGCTTGCGCTGCGCGAGTTTGAGAAGGAAAAAGGCTATAAGATGACCTCTGAGGACTTTGTAAACGGCGGCGAATATACGTCAACGCATAATGTGCCGTCCGCAAAGTACAGAGAGTGGATGGATTTCATCAACCGTTTTGTCGTTTCCTTCGGAAAGAAGCTGATTGACCTGGTACATAGCTATGGCAAGAAGGCATATGTATTTTATGATGACAGCTGGATTGGCGTTGAGC
>CAJMMH010000402.1 GCA_905214365.1 uncultured bacterium | reverse complement strand
AACGCTTTGCAGCTGCTCTGCTAGTTTTTACCTTTGGCATTGTGTATTCCTCCTGTTTTTTACTTATTTGGATTCTTTGCTAAAACAATACTCATGCTCTTGCCTTCCAGCTTTGCCGGCTTTTCAACAATTGCAATATCGCTGAGATTCTCGGCAAAATCATCCAGAATATGTTTGGAAGCGGCCATGTGCGCCATCTCGCGTCCACGGAAGCGAAGCGTGATTTTTACCTTGTCACCTTTCTCCAGGAACTTGCGTGCGCTGTTTGTTTTTGTGTTTAAATCGTTCGTATCGATGTTCGGTGACAAACGAACTTCTTTCACCTCGATGGTTCTCTGCTTTTTCTTTGCTTCTTTTTCTCTTCTCGCCTGTTCATAGCGGAACTTGCCGTAGTCAATGATCTTGCATACCGGCGGTTTCGCATTCGGTGAGATCTTGACCAGGTCAAGACCTGCTTCTCTTGCCAGTTTCATCGCGTCCTTCGCGGACATGATGCCCAGCTGCTCGCCTTCCTCACTGATCAACCGCACTTCTCTGTCGCGGATCTGTTCGTTAATCATTAAATCGCTAATTGCCTTGTACCCCCATCAATTTGAATTCAATCTGAGCCACAAAAAAATGGCAGACCGCAACGATCCACCATTCAAGCACAACACATTTGTGTACATCCTTAAATAACCCGAGTCGCCTGATTGCGCTAAGGTGAGAGTGAATCCTCTGCTTTCCTATTGTTTCCACAACATCTGTATAATATCACAGGAAATAAGTCCTGTCAATAGTTTTTCAAATTTTATTTTTACGTTTCTTTTTCTTCGGTTCTGGCTCCGGCTCGCCCCGCAGGAAGCACTGCTCTGCTTCGGTCAGATCCGCCGACGCCAGCAGATCCGGGCGCTTCTTTGCTGTCCGGATCACAGACTGCCTCCTGCGCCATGCTTCAATGTTTCCGTGATGCCCGGATAAAAGGACCTCCGGCACGCTTTTTCCTTCAAATACCTCTGGTCTGGTATACTGCGGATACTCCAGCAGGCTTCCAGAAAATGATTCGTCTTCCGCGGACATATCATTGTTGAGGACGCCCGGAACCAGGCGGGAAATGCAGTCGATCATCATCATTGCCGGAAGCTCACCGCCGGTCAGGACAAAATCGCCGGCAGAAACCTCGTCGGTTACGATCAACTCCAGAACCCGCTCGTCGATGCCCTCATAGTGACCGCAGAGCAGAATCAGGTCTTCTTCCTTTGAAAACTCTTCCGCTAACTTCTGGTTAAATACCTTTCCCTGCGGTGTCAGAAAGACAACGCGCGGCTTTTTGCCGATCCGACCGGTCAGATCCTTCCACGCGTCATAGACAGGCTCTGCCTGCATGACCATGCCTGCTCCGCCTCCATATGGATAATCATCGACACGGTTATGCTTTCTGGTGGAATAATCCCGGATATTCACCGGCTCTACATGAATCAGGCCGCGCTCCTGCGCTCTTCCGAGAATACTTGTCCCGCAGCCGTCCTCAATCATCTGCGGAAACAGTGTCATTACATAAAAGTTCATAAAACGCTCCTGTCTGCAGTCAGTCCATCAATCCGTCCATCACATGTGCCAAAATCTCGCCTGCTTCCAGGTCTACCTTCAGGATGCACTGCGGAATCGCCGGAAATAATACCTGTTTTCCATCGGCACAGGTAATTTCATACACATCATTTGCGCCGGTCTGCAGCACATCGGTGCAGGTTCCGATCACCGCGCCCTCATCACTTACCACCTTCAGGCCAATCAGATCAGTGATATAATTCTCATTTTCCGCGCATGGCCTTGCCTGGCTGCGGGTAATATACAGCTCCGCCTGACGCAAAAGCTCCGCCTGATCCCGATTCTCGACATTTTCAAGCTTTACAATTACCATCTGCTTGAAGAACTTTGCTCCAAGGAGCTTCCTCTCCTCTTCCTGACCCTTGCGCTTCAGGATCAGTGTCTTCCATTCTTTAAACTGAGCCGGTTCATCGGTCGTTGGAAATACATTGACCTCGCCGGCGATTCCATGGGGAGATGTAATCACCCCGACACGCAGTAATTCTTCCATTGTTCCTATTTTCCATAAGTAAAGAATGTGCCTTGG
>CAJMMH010000401.1 GCA_905214365.1 uncultured bacterium | reverse complement strand
GAATCTTTTTCGAGTCGACCTTACCCTTGGAAAGCAAGACAACCGTCTCCACATGCCCACTCCAAGGAAACATATCGACTGCCTGCGCCGTTTTCGCCTGGTATCCAAGCCTCTGAAATACTTTCAGATCTCTTGCTAAGGTTTCCGGATTGCAGGAAATATAGACGATTTTTTCCGGAGCAAGCTTTGCCGCTGCTGTCATAAAGGCTTCGGTACTTCCCTGGCGCGGAGGATCCATGATTACAACGTCAGCATGCTCGCCGTTTTGTGCAGCAGCTGTCATCCATTCGCCGGCATCGCCCTGCAGAAATTCCGCATTGGAAATATCGTTGCGCTTTGCGTTGATGACCGCATCACGGACTGCAGCCGGGTTCAGCTCAATTCCAATAACTTCGCGCGCATAAGAGGACGCAATCAGTCCGATGGTTCCGATGCCGCAGTACGCATCAATGACACGCTCATTTCCGGTCAGACCGGCAAGCTCAATCGCACGGCTATATAAGCGCTCGGTCTGCACCGGATTGACCTGATAAAATGACTGCGGAGAAAGACGAAAGGTCAGGCCGCAGAGCTGGTCTTCAATATATCCCTTTCCATAAAGCGTGATGTTCCGCTCACCCAGAACCATACTGGTATGGCGGTCGTTCACGTTCAGAACCACGGTTGTGATTTCCGGGTGGAGGCTACGGAGCGCGCGGACAAAATTGTTTTTGGACGGAAAGATCGGTGAAACCGTAACCAGAACCACCATCAGCTCGCCGCTGGCAAACCCTCTGCGCACCATCACATGACGCAGCAAACCATATCCGGTATCCTCATCGTAAATCTTGATTTTAAATGATTTCAGAAGATCGCGGATGCTCCGAATCACCGCGTCCGCCTTTTCATCCTCAATCAGGCAGCTATCCACGCGAACCAGACGGTGAGAACCTTCTTCGTAGGTTCCGGAAATAATTTCACCCTTCTGATAACGGAAAGCAGCATTCACCTTGTTGCGGTAATGGTACGGATTTTCCATGCCGATAATCGGCTCCGTCGGACAGATCCCTTTCAGCAGTGCATGAACCTGCGTCTCTTTTTCCTTCAGCTGATGCTGATAACTGCACTCAATATATTCACAGCCTCCGCAATTCTTGCTGACCGGACATACCGATGGCTTATGACTCCTTCCACCATTTTTTGTTCCGTTTCCATTCTTATCCCCGAACTGCTTCTGCTTATCCACCTTTTCTGACTTAACGTCATGCTTTTTTTCCAGTCTGCCTCCGTACTTTTTATCGGCTCTGGCATCATATTTCTTTTCTGGCTTTTCTCCGTACTTTTTATCGGCTCTGACATCATACTTCTTTTCCGGCTTTTCTCCGTACTTTCTGTCAGCTTTGACACCATACTTCTTATCAGCTTTAACGCTGTATTTCTTTCCTGCATATCCGCTGCTTTTCATATCCGTTCCCCGGCGAACGCGTTCTTTCTTTTCCATTTTTCCTCCATTCCAAAATCCCGCGTGCCATGAACGCGCAAAGCACATACAAAGCACGCGGGATTTCCGCTGTGAAACCAATTCTTTTGTTACAGATTTTTTTACGCAAAAATTGCCTGAAGTCCTCCAAGCAGACCCGCGCTTGCAAGTCCCATGATAATTCCGGCAAGAAGTACGCCAAGCATAACTGCAAGGACGCTGGACTTAAAGTCCATGTCAAGGATGCTGGCTGCCAGGGTTCCGGTCCATGCGCCGGTTCCCGGAAGCGGGATTCCGACAAACAGAAGAAGGGCCCAGAACAGACCTCTTCCTGCCTTTGCCTGCAGCTTCTTTCCGCCCTTTTCTCCCTTTTCCAGACACCAGGTGAAGAAACCGCCGATCACTGGCTTATCGCAGCCCCATTGCAGAACCTTGCGGGCAAACAGGTAGATGATCGGCACTGGAAGCATATTTCCGATAATTGCGACGATATAACTTGGAACTACTGGCAGTCCCATCGCAACCGCGTAAGGGATCGCGCCTCTGAGCTCAATCAACGGCACCATTGAAATAATAAAAACAATCAGATACTTTACCATAATACTCTCCATTTCACTGTAATGTGCTCTCGGAATCTCGTTGTGCCTGGCTTTGCGAGAGGATTTTTTGTCGG
>CAJMMH010000400.1 GCA_905214365.1 uncultured bacterium | reverse complement strand
AACAATTTATGAAAACGCTTTCATACAAAAGAAAAACATTCCGAAAAGATTGCTCCGCAAGATGGGCGGATTGCAATGTGCTCCCACAACGGCAGCTGCAAAAGGACGCCGGGAGTGCAAGCAGAACAGGAGGGTAAGTTATGGGAAAGAGGAAAGCTGCTGCGTCACCGTATCAGTACAAGAAAAAACATTCATTTTTTTACAATCTGTATCATTACCGTGTACTGACGCTGATGTGTCTGCCGGCGATCATATTTTTCTTCATGTTTAATTACATGCCGCTTCCTGGAATCTACGTTGCGTTCGTTAAGTACAATTACCGGAACGGTATTTTTGGAAGTAAATTCGTTGGCCTCAAGAATTTTGATTTCCTGCTGCAGTCGGGTAAGCTGTTTGAGCTGACCAAGAACACGATTCTTTATAACCTGGCGTTTATCTTTCTTGGAAACGCGCTTGCGATGTTTGTTGCGGTACTGCTGAACGAAATCCAATCCAAGTACTTCAAGAAGGTGTCACAGACACTGATGTTCCTTCCGTACTTTGTATCGCAGGTTTTGATTGGTGTGCTGGTGTTTAACCTGCTGAACTACGATTACGGTTTTGTCAACACGATCCTGACAGCGTTAGGACTGCCGAAATGGCAGCCATATGCCGATCCTAATGTATGGCCGGTGCTCCTGGTTGTCATCTATTTGTGGCAGCAGACCGGATACAATTCAGTTGTTTATTTCGCAGCGATCATGGGAATTGATACCTCAATCATCGAGGCGGCAAGAGTGGATGGAGCGAACTGCTTCCAGAAGATACGCTACATTATCCTTCCAAGCCTGAGAGGTACGTTAGTTATTCTGCTTCTGTTCGCAATCGGAGGCATTGTAAAAGGAAACTTTGGCCTGTTCTACAACATCATCCGTTCTAACTCGCTTCTGTTCCCGACAACCGATATTATCGAAACCTACGTATACCGCTGCTGCGTCAACGATTTCAATTTTTCAACGGCATCTGCGGTCGGTCTGTATCAGTCCATCATCGGATTCTGTATCGTTATGGTTTCTAACTTCGCGGTAAAGAAGATTGAGCCGGATTATTCATTATTCTAAGACAGGGGGAAAGAAAGCAATGGCAAAAGGAAAATCAACTTCCGGAAAAATCAAGCTTGGAACTTCTGATCTGGTGATCCGGGGAATCGGCTATGTGTTGGTAACGATTTACGCACTGGCATGTATCATTCCGTTTTTAATCATCATTGGAACATCGTTTACCAGCGAGACAGTCATCCGTTCGGAGGGTGTAAAGCTGATTCCGAAGGAATTTACCACAGCTGCATATGACATGGTTATGAAGGGTGGCATGATCTGGAAGTCCTATGGGCTGACAATTATTATGACTCTGACCGGAACGGTGGTCGGCCTGTCCATCATCGCAATGACCGGTTACGCGCTACAGAGAAAGGATTATCCATTCCGCAACGTGATTTCTTTCTACATTTACTTCACAACGCTGTTTTCTGCAGGTCTGGCTCCGTACTACCTTCTGATGACACAGACCTACAATCTGAACGACAGCTATTTCGCAGTCTGGCTTCCGCTGCTGATGTCATCCTGGCTGATCATTTTGATGAAGAACTTTGTTAAGTCCATTCCTCACGAGATCACAGAGTCCGGAAAGATCGACGGAGCGGGCGATATGAAGATTTTCACCAGCCTGATTCTTCCGATGCTGAAGCCGGGTCTCGCAACGGTTGGTCTGTTCCTGGCGCTGGGCTACTGGAACGAGTGGTATCAGTCTTCTCTGTTCTTAAGCTCCCGTGTTTCCGTCAAGCCGCTGCAGTACACTCTGTATCAGGTTGTCAACAATGCGCAGGCATTGAAGGATTCTGTTGCGTCTCAGTTTGTCACCAATGTTGATCTTCCGACTGAGAGCGTCAAGATGGCAAACGCCGTGCTTGCGACCGGTCCGATCGTATTCCTGTATCCGTTTGTACAGCGTTATTTTATCGGCGGTATTACCGTCGGAGCCGTTAAGGGCTGAATTTGTTACATACTGCGGGCTGCCGCTGCGTTATCCTGCGGAATTTTCAGTATCAGAAAATTTCTGCCATGAACAGAAACGCCGAACGGACATCCGCAGTT
>CAJMMH010000399.1 GCA_905214365.1 uncultured bacterium | reverse complement strand
ACTTTCTGATACCGCCCATATCCGTATGAGCGGAACGAAGGAAGAGTTGGACTGCGCGCAGTATCTGGCTGACCGCTGCAAGGCAATGGGACTGGAGGCAAGACTGGAAGCGTTTCCGGTTGAAATGTGGGATATCCATGACGCGCAGCTGATTGTGGACGGCGAAAGCATTCCCTGCAAGGGCTACCGCTGCGCGGGAAGCGGCGAGGTGGAAGCTCCGTTTTATTACATGCCGAACAATGATCCCTGCTCTCTTTCCCAGTGCCGCGGCAAAATTGTCATGCTTGACGGCGGCGTTGGCTACTGGACGTACCACGATCTGCTGGAAAATGGCGCAGTCGGCATCATTACCTACGACGGCAACGCCAACTATGCGGATGAGGACATTGATCTGAAGGAACTGAGAAGCTATGTCTGCAACGGTCAGAAAATGCCGTGTGTCAATATCAACGCCAAGTCTGCGATCCGCCTGGTAAGCAACAATGCGCAGACTGCGCATATCATCCTGAAGCAGGATGTTCCCCAGGGCGAATCCCACAATGTGATCCTGGATCTTCCGGGCGAGACAGACGAAATGATCGTAATGACTGCTCATTATGATTCCACTCCGCTGTCCCAGGGTGTATATGACAATATGTCCGGCTGCGTCGGCCTGTTAGAAACCGCTCGCTATTTTGCGGATCATCCGCACCGCTATTCCCTTCGTTTTGTCTGGTGCGGCAGCGAGGAGCGCGGCCTGCTCGGCTCCAAAGCATACACGGCTGCTCATGAGGAAGATCTGAAAAAGACTGTTCTCAATATCAACCTTGATATGATCGGCTGCATCATGGGACGCTTCATTGCCTGCTGCACGTCTGAGGAAAAGCTGGTTCACTACATCGAGTACCTGGCTTCTGAGACTGGCTTCGGTATGGAAGCAAAGCAGGGCGTTTACTCCAGCGACTCCACTCCGTTTGCGGATCACGGTATTCCGGCGGTTTCCTTTGCCCGCCTTGCTCCTTCCAATACCGCAACAATTCATAACCGCTACGACACGATGACCGTTATGAAGGAAGAGCATCTGAAGAAGGATATCGCGTTCATTATCGCGTTCACCGAACATATGGCATGCGCAAAGCGCTGCCCAGTTGCGAAGATAATTCCGGATAACATGAAAGAAAAGCTCGATGTTTATCTGGGAAGAAAGCGCGACACAAAAAAATAATTCCCACATCGGAACGCACAGGAACTGATTCGGGAAATAACGCTGCCGCCGTATGGAACCCTTTCTGTACGGCGGTTTTTCTATTTCAACGTAATAACACAGAATAAATTCTTATTCCGCAGGGCTGACTCTCTTTGTTTGTCAGCTCAAAATGATTGTATTATAAATGCCGGACTTTTAAAAGCCCGGCATTCTCAAATTGATACTCTTATTTAGTGAATCTGCAGCCGCTCCTCATTTTCGTCCTCTACGGGCAGAAATGCCGGATATTCAATCTCTGTGAGTCGGTTCTGCAGGGCATGGTCAAAGTTATGGCGTACTTCGCAGACATTGTCAAAAATCATCGTTGCTTCATCGTCCGGGCGGCAGGGATCCCATTTCGGAAGCGACGCGGTCTGCGGGCTGCCGTATCTTGCAAAGTTTACCCATGCGCTGCACATCCGCTCCTGCAGCCGATCTGTTTCTCCCTGCACATTGCAGACCGGAACCCGATCGGTATTATGGAATACAAACGGGATTTCCGAGCAGTGCCATGCCGCTTTTCCGCCGTCGATCGGAAATTCATAGGTCAGCTGATACGAATACACCGGTGCGGAAAGCTTTGCTTTTTCCCGGAGCAACGCAATCGTCGGTGTACGGAACACGGTATCCACAGACCACAGATCCGCTTCGCACTTCTCCGGATATGCCTTTCGGAATAATTCCAGAAGATTTTCTGTGTGTTCTCCGTATTTTCTCCGCAGAAACGCAAGTGCTTCCTGCTTTGTCAGCTCATGCTTCCGGTTTACAACCGCCCCGAAGTCAAACTCGCCGATTACTGTTCCTGCCAGAACCGGAATGGATTCCGCGGTTCTGATAAATCCGGTTTTTAATGGATTTCCGGCAAACCAGTCATTCTGCATCGGCGCAAGTCCGGTATAGTATCCCTGCGCCTTCACC
>CAJMMH010000398.1 GCA_905214365.1 uncultured bacterium | reverse complement strand
CATATTCATTCAGATAAGTAAAAAGTTCCTGGCGTTCCTGTTCGGAATCATCGACCAGAGCAATTTTCATACAAAAATCCTTTCTTTGCAGCAGACGCAGTCTGCCTTTTCATATTTATTATATCATAGAAACCAGGGATCATTCGAGCATTTCGTGAAGAAAACCGCACATTGGTGCAGAAGGCTAGAAAAACCGCGTGGATTCCTGTGAATTTTATCCGGCAGTTCGTCTGAAATAGAGACAGAAAACGCTAATTCATCCGGACAACAGGGAGTGTTCCGAATTGGACTGACTGGTATCAGCGAAGCGGATATGATTTTTCTACAAATACCGCGCAGGCTTCTCCAGCCGTCTGCCCGGTTTCGTTATACCCGGCCTGATAATAATGAAACGCGTCTTTCATCAGTCCACGCGCCTTCATGGTTTCAAAGGAACGGCTGACCACGGTAAGGTCACTTCGCTGATCGGCAAGCGCATACTGCGCGTTTCGGATGGCATCATAGGAGATATCGGTCGCCGGACCGTTGTATTCCCCAATTCCGATCAAAAAGCAATGCTCAATGTTTTCCCGGCGAAGAGTCTCATACATCCGGCAGAACTGTTCCGCATAAACATCCGGGGCGGTATGGTGATCGCCATCTGATTCTCCCTGACACCAGAGCAGAAAGCGGTGACGCAGAACAATGCCGTGCGCGGCGCAGAAATCGAACGCTGCGTGCATGCGCCGGATGGTGTCATTCAGATAAGCGCCGCCTGGCTGCCACTGCGCGATCACAGAGCCGCCCTTGCTGGCAGAAACACCGAATACCGGAACGCCGGTCAGAGAATAATACGCATTGACAAAGGAAGTGACCAATGAACCGGTTTTCATGCCGGGCTCGTGGATTCCGTCCGGGGTGTTTTCGGCGGCTCCGAATGGTTCACAGACTGAAAACAGTGCGGATGGATCAGAAATGGCGCGGAATTCCACACCTGCGCCGGAAATCAAAGCCGGAGCTGCCTCCGGAAACTGCGGACAGGAAATGCCCCGTCCGGCCATATTGGACTGACCGGCAAATAAGAAGAAATCATAGGTATTCATGGCTAGATCCTTTCAAAAATTTGTATTGATGAGCAGCAGTCTTTAGTGAGTGTTATTTTTCCTTTGGTGATAGTGTCCGCAGGTTTCGGTACGTACTTGGTGACATTCCGTTCATGCGGCGGAATAAAGAGGAAAAGTAACTGGAGCTGGAAAAGCCGGTTTTCAACGCAATTTCCGTTATCGGAAAATCGGTTTGCGCGAGCAGCTTTCTGGCTTCTTCCATCCGCAGCAGATTCAGATATTCCGGGAAGCTGTGCCCGGTTGCGGAGCAAAACAGGTGGCTGATGTAAGAACGGCTGCAGTGGAATGCGCTGCACAGTTCCTCAATCGTGAATGACCGGTTCAGATTCTCCTCAATGAAAAGAAGAATCCGTTCAAGCAGCTGATTCTGTTTCTTCAGCCGTCCTGTTGTATTGGAAAATCCAAGGCATTCCTGCCGATACAGCTGCTCCAGCATAAAAGCAAGCGGAAACAGCAGTGTGTCCAGTTTGTGCGCGTCAGGGATGGAATCGGAAAGATGCTGTTCAAACAGCGGACGTACCGTATCCAGGGAAAGTCCATACGTCTGACAGGTATGCGTCAGACGATCGAGCGCATGATGCTCCGGAAGAAAATATCCGCTGACGCTGATGAAGCCGATGACAGTATCAGAAAGTGTGTCGCGAATCGGATAGACATATTCTCCGATGCCGCAGTGGCAGCATCCGAAAAAAGGTCCCTGTTCCAGATAGCCGGACAGACATTTCTGATTGCGGATGCAGGCAGTCCAAATGTCCGGATGGGATTTCAGATAGAGACAGCACGGATTGTCATGGATGCGGTAAGGCAGAAACTGCGCAAGAAACGGAGCGGCAATCCGCTGAAACTCATGAATACTGACGCGAAGCCCGCAGTCGTGCTTCAGATAATGCAGATAATCCGTGATATGTCCAGCAAGCATTTCCATCGGTTCCGGGACAGCCGGACTGCGCTTCTCCATAAAAATCCCCCCTTCTCTGTAAATGTACTTTCGGAGTCTTTTCTGCACTTGCTTTTACGGCCGATTTTCCGCCAGCCGCGTTCAA
>CAJMMH010000397.1 GCA_905214365.1 uncultured bacterium | reverse complement strand
ATCATTTTATACAATCTCAACACTTTTGCAATGACTTTTCTATTTTCCCGGTTATGCTTTTTTATGCTTCGTATGAATATAATACATTAAATTCAGAACAATTCCTACGGTTGTTGATACCGGAGCCGCCAGGCCGATTTTAGTCAGGCTTGCGTTGGGCTGAATACTCATAATATACGCAAACGGAAGACGGATCAGAATCGTCTGAATCAGTCCCTGTGTCATAACCCATACGGTCTGGTTGTTTCCGTTAAAGTAACCGATCATACTGAACAGAACTGCCGTTACAATGGTCTCCAGCGCAAATCCTTTCAAATATGCGTATCCATTCTGAATGACTTCCGCATCGGTCGTGAAAAAGCCGGACAGCAGATCGCCTTTCAGCATAACGAGAAGAAAGACCGCACATCCAACAGCAAGACCGACACCGATTCCGGTAAACATGGACTGCTTCGCCCGCTTTGTCTTGCCTGCTCCGACATTCTGAGAAACAAATGATGCCATCGACTGCATCAGAGCGCTTGGCACAAGCATCGCGAAGTTTACAATTTTGCAGGCAACGCCGTAGCCGGACGATGCCGCCAGTCCAAGACGGTTGACAAACGCACACAGCGCAAGGAAGGAAAGCTGCGTCAGAATCTCCTGAAATGCTAACGGAAGACCAATTTCAAGGAATTTTCTGCACTGTCGGTTCCATCGGAAATCACTCTTCTGAATGGCAAACGGAAGATTTTTCTTTATCAGGAGAATGACTGCGAATATGACACTGCATGCCTGCGCTGCAACGGTTGCCGCTGCAGCTCCTGCCGCGTCCAGGTGAAAGCCGGCTACCAGAATCAGATCTCCGACAATATTAATGACACAGGCTACCAGAACAAACAAAAGCGGAGATTTGCTGTCACCCAGTCCGCGGAAAATTGCCGCCAGCAGATTGTATGCCACAATGAAGAAAATGCCGCTTCCGCAAATCCGGACATACGATGCGGTCAGATCAACCGCCTCTTCAGGCGCCTGCATCAGCACAGAAATCGGACACGCAAACCATACCATCAAAATAAACAAAAGAACGGAAATTCCCGCGAAAACAATCGCAGATCCTCCGATTACGGAGCCAATCTGCTCTGTGTGCTTTTCTCCGAGATACCGAGCAATCAAAACCGTAATTCCCATAGCCAGCTGAGTCACTGCAAACGTAACGAGATTCAGGACCTGACTTCCCGTAGATACGGCAGAAAGTCCGGATGTTGTTCCAAATCTACCGACAACCAGCAGGTCTACCGCGCCGTAGGCCGCCTGCAGAATTAATGCGCCGAGAACCGGCATCATAAATGCAACCAGCTTCTTTAAAATACTTCCCTGTGTAAAATCATTTTTCGCGCCTGTCATTTTCGCTTCTCCTTTCACACATTACCTGATAGAACTTCTCAATGGTCTGAATCATGCATTCCGCCTCTTCCTCGGATATCACATCCATAAAGGGCGACAGCGCGCTGAAATACTCCTCATCATACCTTTGCGACAGTTCTTTTCCCGCTTTCGTGATTGAAATATAGGTAACTCTTCCATCATCCGGAGAAGCAATTTTGTGAAGATATCCTTTTTCTTCCATTTCCTTTACCGTTCTGGTAACGCCCGGGCGCGGAATCTTCAGTGCATCGCTGATATCTGAAATTTTTACCCTGACGTCTTCCTTTTCCAGCGTCTGGATCTGATCCAGATACTGAATATACGACGGCATAACGCCCTTCGGCAGCGGCGGAAGCATATCGCGCGCCCGTTTTGCCTGATAGCACGCGTCAAGCATCCGCTTGATTGTTTTATTGGTCATGCGGCCCTCCCTATATCAATCGGACATTCTCATCCCGCCGCGGCGCTCTCATCCGGACAAACGCTCCGCAGCGCATAACACATCCTGCAGATCGTCATGTTCAAACACCCCCAGCGTTTAGCCGATTGTCTTTTCGTAATTACTGTTGTTAATTACCATTAGTAATTATATAAGAATTTTTTATTTTGTCAACCGGAAAACAGATAAAATCAGCGTTTCTTTCATCACCAGCAGCAAAATCCCGTAAATTCCAAAGAATGTTCCCGCTTCTTAAGCCGGATGGAACTGGATATGAGCCGCAGAAGCACGATGCTGGCAGTTACAA
>CAJMMH010000396.1 GCA_905214365.1 uncultured bacterium | reverse complement strand
TCCAGACCGCTCCAGAGATTCCGCAGGCGCAGTATTCCTGTTTCATCAATATACCAGAACCATGGGTCTCCATATCCGTCTTCATCGTGCTCAATCAAAATCTGATTTTCAGCATACGTTTCCTGAATCTGATACTCGCTGTCGCAAAGGTAATAAAACATTTCCAGCGATTCTGTCATCATGGTTACCAGCTTTGCCGATCCATCCCCGCTTTCCGCCTCCTGACGGACACCGCTGCACATCGCCAGCTCAGGCCGTCCCTGTCTGATCTGTTCATCATCTGTCAGGCAGTTCAACCGCCAGTCCGTAATAAAACCGGAACCAGACGCGGCGTCCGCCCAGCTCAGTGTCTTTTCATCATGTCCGGCCAGCAGATATTCTGCGCCCATCGTCCAGAGTCCGGAACCATCCGGCTTCTGGCAAACCGTCGTGCCATCCCATTTACTGATCAGAACACGTTCTCCCTGAATTGCTGTCACATTTCCGTCAAATGTACTCAGCAGGTCTCCATTCAGATTATACAGCGAATTAGAATCCTGATTCAGATAGCCGCCGCTGCTGTAAATATAATCTCCTGACCGGATAAAAACGCCGTCCGCGCACACCGCAATCATTCCGCGGTCTGCCGCGATCAATTCCGTTCCATTTTCTTCCATGCCATTGGTTGCATAAACGCTCTCCGAAAGCTGAAGCAAACTATGCGGCCCCGGTTCAATAACCCAGCGGTCTTCTGAAATCAGGTAAGCACCCGCGCGGTAGCCATTTTCCGTTATACTCTGCGTCCGCATCGCAAACGCTTCCTCTGCCGGAATTACAAATGCCTGCATTCCGCCGGAACGTTCGCTATACTCAAGGATGGAATTTTCAAACCGACGGATGACTCTTCCATCCCGGTCCAGAATCACCACAGACGAATCCGAATCCTGCACCACAAGACATTCATTTTCACCGATCGGAAGCGGTTCCTTTGCCGCTTCCTCCGCATGTACCTGCTCCGGGCTGACAGACGCATCGACCGGGATATATCCGAGATCGGCAATCAGTTCCTGTCCCTGGCGGCTTCCCAGCCAGTTGTACAGCTGATGAGCCAAAGAATCTTCCGGTTCATCGCTGCGGATAACCGCGTAATACCGGGCAATATACGGGTAGGTTCCGTTCTGCACGGACTCATTGCACGGCTCCACGCCGTCCACCGCCATATACCGCAGACCCGGTGTCTGGTGCATCTGGCTGGAATAGTAATAGTAGGAATATCCAATTGCGTTTGCCTCATTATTATAAGACGCAACTGCTTTCAGCAGGCCTTCCATCGTCGCAATTTCCAGGGATTCCGGAGCACTCATCTCCTGTCCCTGCATCACGATCTGCTTCATTGCGGTCTGACTCCCCGCATTTTCATTGCGCTGGAATGGAATAATCTCCTGATCCTCTCCACCTACTTCTGACCAGTTTGTAATCGTACCGGAATAAATTTCCCGAATCTGCTCCTGAGTCAGACTTGTTACCGGATTTGCTTCATTCGCCATAAAAATGAATGCATCAAGCGCAATCGGCTTCTGTTCCAATGTCACACCGTATTCCTGCGCGGTTTCATCGACCTTACTGTTCTTATCCGCCACAATCAGAAGATCCGCTTCTTTTTCAATCAGGCGGATATATGATGTAGTTGTTTTTGTATGAACAACTGCCTCGTCCGCTTCCTTCTGCGTGCATCCGGTCATCAGGCGGTACAGCGCCGCGGACAATGGCAATGTCGCGGTCGAGCCGTCCACAGCCGGATACTGATCCGCCGGAATTTGCATCAGACTTCCGGCTTCGGTACACTCCCCCACTGCAGCATCTGTCCGCAGCGTTTCTTCGGCCTGCGCGGTTTCCTCTGTCTGCTTTTCCGATTCCGCCCTCGCCGTCCCCGGAACCAAACTGGCTGCCGAAACAGTCAGACTAAGCGCCAAACCAAGCAGCCTGCTCTTTTTCCCCATCTGCCGTCCCCATTTGCCTGACTGGTTTCTGCTTCTTTGTTTTTGCTGTTTTTTCATACACATTACCTCCCTAGCTGTTTTATGTACTCTCGGAATCTCTTATGCACCCGGCTTTGCGGCTGATTTTCCGCCGGAGGTGTCTGAATTTTATCAACGTACGCACCGCGTACGCTTCAAAAATTCA
>CAJMMH010000395.1 GCA_905214365.1 uncultured bacterium | reverse complement strand
CCGCCAGCATGCCGTTGTCCCGCCAGACTCCCGCTTCTACACGCGGAAGGCTGCTGCAAAAAGTGAGACCATTCCATCCTTTTGTCGGCAGCCTTTTCTTCCTGTTTCTTTGGTATTACGCCTGCTGCTTTGCTTTCAGTTCTTTTACCAGAGCCGGAACGATCTCAAAAACATCGCCAACGATTCCGTAATCCGCAACCTCAAAGATCGGTGCGGTCTCATCCTTATTGATAGCTACAATCGTACCAGATCCGCTCATGCCCGCTACGTGCTGCACTGCACCGGAAATGGCACATGCAAAGTAGATTTTCGGGGTTACGGTGGAGCCGGTCTGTCCTACCTGCTTACTCTGCGGCATCCAGCCTGCGTCAACCGCTGCTCTGGAGCATCCTACGGTTCCTCCAAGCACATCTGCCAACTCTTTTAAGATACCGAAGTTCTCAGCACTCTTCATGCCGCGGCCGCCGGATACAATGACATCTGCCTCATCGAGACGCATATCGTTGTCCTCACATGCCTTGATGAAATCAAGCACTTTGGTGCGGATCTCGCTCTCCGGGGTATGAATATCCTCTTTGATGATCTCCGGCTGATTGTTCTCGTTGCGCTCCGGCTTCTTGAACGCGCCCGGACGGCAGGTACCCATCTGCGGTCTGGTCTCGCTGCAGAGAATCTGCGCGTATAAGTTTCCGCCGAATGCCGGACGCTCCCATACTACATTTCCGGTGTCCTCATCGACACTCAGCGCGGTACAGTCGGCAGTCAGGCCGGTGCGGAGGCTGACTGCGATCTTGGATCCCAAGTCTCTTCCGTTTACGGTTGCGCCTACTAAAATGGTGTTTGGATCATATTTCTCACAGAGCTTTAAGAATACGTTTCCGTAAGCGTCAGCTGAATAGTTCTCATACTCGTCGCCCTGGATCACATAGATCTTGTCGGCGCCGTACGCTGCGGATTCTTTTACAGCTGCGTCTACATCCTTGCCGATAACAATGGCGCAGAGCTTCTGTTTCAGTCCGTCCGCCAGCTTTCTTCCCTGTCCTAACAGCTCCAGGCCGACACTCTTCGGCTGACCCTGGAAGCTCTCGATAAATACCCATACGTCCTTGCATGTATCAAAACTCATCTTGACGACCTCCTCTGTTTATTAAAGTACTTTTGCCTCAACCAGCTTTCCGATCAGGTTGTCCGCAATCTCCACCGGGCTTACGCCTTCGATGTTCACACAGTTTGCGGTTCTCTTCGGAGTGAATGTTGCTTTTACTTTGGTCGGGGATCCCTTCAGTCCCATCTTGGTGGTGTCTGCGTCCGGCAGGTCTGCCAGGGTGATCTGACCGATCTCGGTGTTGAAGGATCTCATCACGCCCTTTACGGTTGCGTAACGCGGTTTGTTGCTTTCTTTGGTTGCGGTGCAAAGTACCGGGAACTTCGTCTCGATGACTTCCACGCCCTCTTCTACCTGGCGCTCTGCAATGACTTTGTCGCCCTCAACCTTTAAGCTCAGAACGTAAGTCAGACGAGTTGCGCCCAGATGCTCTGCGATACTCGGTGCGGTCTGGCCGGTATCTCCGTCGATTGCCTGCTTGCCGCCCAGGATGACATCGTAAGCGCCCAGTTTCTTGATTGCCTGGGATAAGATGTAGCTGGTAGCGTAGGTATCGGATCCGCCGAATGCGCGGTCCGTTACCAGATAAGCCTCATCAGCGCCCATAGCCAGTGCCTCTCTCAAAACAGCTTTTGCCTGCGGCGGTCCCATGGAAATAACCGTTACTTTGCCGCCATACTGGTCTTTTAAGGAAAGTCCGGTCTCCAGAGCGTTCTTATCGAACGGATTCATGATGCTCGGCACGCCGGTACGGATCAGTGTATTTTTAACCGGATCGATCTTGATCTCTGTGGTATCCGGAACCTGTTTGATACAAACAACGATATTCATCTTCAATCCTCCTGTCAGTTTTTCCTATTTGTATTCTTTATTTAATACGTTGGCGATGGTCAGTCTCTGTACCTGGTTTGCGCCCTCAAAGATCTGGAATACTTTGACATCGCGCATCAGCTTCTCAACCGGGTACTCTTTGCTGTAGCCATATCCGCCGAAGATCTGAACTGCATTGGAGGTAACCTCCTGGGCGCAGTCGGAAACGAAGGTCTTGCAGATGGAGCCCTC
>CAJMMH010000394.1 GCA_905214365.1 uncultured bacterium | reverse complement strand
TGAAAGCGGTCTGTGGCAGGCAGGTCAAGAAAAGAAGCATGTGTAAAATGACTCTGATACGTCAGAGGAAAGAGGAGAAAGAGAGTTATGGAAAAGAAACCATTTGTAACCCTGGATCAGGTAAAGGAGATTGTGAAGACCTATCCAACACCGTTTCATATCTATGATGAGAAGGGAATCCGGGAGAACGCAAGAAAGCTGAAGCAGGCATTTTCATGGAACAAGGGATTTCGCGAATATTTTGCGGTAAAGGCAACACCGAACCCATATCTGATGGAGATCCTGAAGGAGGAAGGAATCGGCGCGGACTGCTCGTCTTATACGGAGCTTCTGCTTTCCGACGCGGTTGGTCTGCATGGACACGACATTATGTTTTCTTCCAATGTAACGCCGGACGATGATTTCAGGAAAGCAGCCGAGCTGGGCGCGATTATCAATTTTGATGATCTGTCTCTGATTGACGACTACGCGAAGCTTGCGCCGTTCCAGGATACGATGTGCTGCCGTTACAATCCGGGCGGAGATTTTACTCTGTACAATGAGATCATGGATACGCCGCGGGATGCAAAGTATGGTATGACCAAAGAACAGATGTTTGAGGCATTTGCAAAGCTGAAGGCTTACGGTGTCAAGAATTTCGGAATCCATGCGTTCCTTGCGTCCAATACGGTTGCGCTTGGCTATTACCCGAAGCTGGCAGGTATTCTGTTTGAGCTTGCTGTTGAGTTGTCCAAGAAGTTGGATATTCATATTTCTTTTGTCAATCTGTCCGGAGGAATCGGTGTTGCTTATCGTCCGGATCAGGAGCCGAATGACATTCTGGCGATCGGCGATGCAGTACGAAGCGTATATGAGGAAATTCTGGTTCCGGCAGGCATGGATGATGTTGCAATCTTTACGGAGCTTGGCCGCTTTATGCTCGCACCGTATGGCCATCTGGTTGCGAAGGTGCTTCATGAAAAGCACATCTGGAAGGAGTATGTCGGATTGGATGCGTGTGCAGCGAATCTGATGCGCCCGGCGATGTACGGCGCGTACCATCATATTACTGTCCTTGGAAAGGAAAATGAGCCTTGTGATCATATGTATGATGTGACAGGAGGTCTTTGCGAGAATAATGATAAGTTTGCCATTGACCGGATGCTTCCGAAGATTAATATCGGGGATTATGTGGTAATCCATGATACCGGCGCACATGGCTTCTCCATGGGATATAATTACAACGGAAAGCTCAGGAGCGCGGAACTCCTGCTTAGGGAGGATGGCAGCGTGAAGCAGATCCGCCGTGCGGAGACACCGCAGGATTATTTCGCAACGCTGGATTATCCGGGACTAAAGGACGAAAAGTAAAAAACGAATTCCTGAGTATTTCTTTGTGCCGCCCTGTTCCCTGGCGCATGTCCGGCGGTACGCTGGGATGTGTCAGGGAACAGGGCGGTATGTCGCTGCAGCCTGCGCAAGGCGTGAATAGTGACGGCATGGTTACTGTTCACGGTAGGAATTTTCTGAACTGAAAATTCCGTAAGATAACGTAGTGGTTGTGGGATTTTGCCGATTCTGCATGCGAAGCATCGGCAAAATCCGTTACTGTTTGAGCGTAGCGTGAACAGTAACACGGCATGTCAGCAGATGTCAGATTCTGCGCAGGATTTGATTTGCGGAATTTTGTCGGCTATGGTAAAGTAAGGACAGGAATTTTCTGCTCAGAAAATTCTGCGGGATACATAGAAACTGGCTGTTGACAAAAGGGCGGCGATCAGTTATGATATGAACAGATGTTTGCGGAACGGATGTACGTCTGCGGCGAAAGAAATGGGAAAGGTTGGTTGTCTGCATGAACAAAAATGATAAAATGAAAGCGCTCGATGCCGCGCTTCTTCAGATTGAAAAGGCATATGGCAAGGGCTCTGTGATGAAGCTTGGCGATTCCGGCACAAATATGAACATTGAGGTCGTTCCGTCCGGGTCTCTGAGTCTGGATATTGCGCTTGGACTGGGTGGTTTCCCGAAAGGGCGTATTATTGAGATCTATGGTCCGGAATCAAGCGGAAAGACTACGGTTGCACTCCATGCAGTTGCGGAGGTTCAGAAGAGAGGCGGTATTGCCGGTTTTATTGACGCGGAGCACGCGCTTGATCCGGTTTATGCGAGAAATATTGGTGTGGATATTGAT
>CAJMMH010000393.1 GCA_905214365.1 uncultured bacterium | reverse complement strand
ACCTTCTGGGAAGCGCGGAAGATCGTTTTTTCCGATTCGTCGAAAGCCACAAAAAGAAATTTTCTGGTGGCAAAGAGAATGGAAATGGACACCACGCCGATCAGGCTGTGCAGCGGATCGGAGTGGTCGATGATGATCTGACGCGCAATGGCAAACAGTAGTACTTCAAACACAGTGGATTGGGTGTGCAGGTAGATCATGCGGATCATTTCAATGCCGATGATCAGATTGAAACAACTGGTGAGAAGATCATCGTAATTGGGGTAGGTCTGCAGATCCGGCAGATGACCAAAGGTGGTGATCAGCTGGTAGATCATGACGCAGATCGCGGTTGCCAGAATGAAGGAAATAACAAATTCCAGTGCTACAGTGATGTTTTTCAGGATCCGGTTCAGGTACTTGGTCATGGTCAGTCCTCCTGTGGTGATTTATTTGTTGTTTAAAGAAGCACGCTTCCTGAGACGGGCATCCAGGATCTTTTTGCGGATCCGCAGATTCTTCGGGGTGACTTCCAAAAGCTCGTCGGTGTCGATGAAATCAAGACTCTCTTCCAGGCTCATGATCTTCGGCGTTACCAGACGGAGCGCATCGTCGGAACCGGACGCACGGGTATTGCTCAGATGCTTGGTCTTGCAGACATTGACCTCAACGTCCTCCGGCTTCCCGGTCTGACCAATAACCATTCCGGCATATACCTTTGCGCCTGCGCCGATAAACAGCGTACCGCGCTCCTGCGCATTGAACAGACCATAGGTAACTGCCTCACCAGTCTCAAAAGAAATAATGGAGCCCTGCTTACGGTACTGGATATCGCCCTTGTACAGCTCATAGCCATCAAACATAGTGTTCATGATTCCATTTCCCTTGGTATCGGTCATGAACTCGCCGCGGTATCCGATCAGTCCGCGGGACGGGATGGAAAACTCCAGTCTGGTGTAGCCGCCCTGAGCGGAACCCATACCCTGCAGCTCACCCTTTCTGGAACTGAGCTTCTGGATAACGGTTCCGGCAAACTCCTCCGGAACGTCTACGTAGACAAGCTCCATCGGTTCAAGGGTACGGTTTCTATCATCCTTCTTGGTCAGAACTTCTGCCTTGCTGACTGCGAACTCATAGCCCTCACGGCGCATGTTCTCAATCAGAACAGACAGATGCAGCTCGCCGCGGCCGGATACCTTGAAGCTGTCCATGTTGTCCGTATCCTCAACACGAAGGGAAACATCGGTGTTCAGCTCACGGAACAGACGATCTCTTAAATGTCTGGATGTGACATACTTGCCCTCCTGTCCTGCAAGCGGACTGTCATTTACCATGAACTGCATGGCAATGGTCGGCTCGGAAATCTTCTGGAACGGAATCGGTTCCGGATTCTCCGGGGAACAGATCGTATCTCCGATATGAATATCCGCAATACCGGAAACCGCTACGATCGCGCCGACTGTTGCGGAAGTTACCTCTACCTTATTCAGACCATCAAACTCATACAGCTTGCTGATCTTGACTCTCTTTTTCTTGCTTTCATCATGCGCATTGACAAGCAGACAGTCCTGGTTTACCTTGATGACACCGTTGTCAATCTTGCCGACGCCGATTCTTCCGACATAATCGTTATAGTCAATCGTGCTGACAAGCATCTGAACCGGAGCCTCCGGATCCCCTTCCGGAGCTGGGATATGGTCAATGATTGTCTCAAACAGCGGAACCATGTTGACATGCGGATCATCCAGATTCTTTACTGCAAAACCGGCCTTCGCGGACGCGTAAACAAACGGGCACTCCAGCTGCTCGTCGCTGGCATCCAGATCCATCAGCAGCTCAAGAACTTCGTCAACAACCTCTGCTGGTCTTGCCTCCGGACGGTCTACCTTATTGATGCAGACAATAACAGACAGATCCAGTTCAAGCGCTTTACGCAATACAAACTTGGTCTGCGGCATCGGTCCCTCAAAGGCATCGACAACCAGAATAACTCCGTTTACCATCTTAAGAACACGCTCTACCTCGCCGCCGAAATCCGCATGTCCTGGGGTATCAATGATATTAATCTTTGTATTTTTATAAGTAACAGCCGTATTTTTGGACAGGATGGTGATTCCTCTTTCACGCTCAATGTCATTGGAGTCCATGACACGTTCCTGTACTTCCTGGTTTTCACGAAAAACGCCGCTCTGCTTCAGCAGCTCAT
>CAJMMH010000392.1 GCA_905214365.1 uncultured bacterium | reverse complement strand
CAGTTATTTGGTTATGAGCAAGTAGCGAAGCGGATTGCGAATATCCGCTTGACTTTACAGGAAATTGCTTTCCTGTAAGTACAAACGCTCTAATGGGAATAAATCAAGTTAATGACGGAAGGAACCAAAGATTATGATAGAGCAGCAGGAAGGATACATCCGGATGGAATTGGGAGGTGAAAGCCGCCTGCTTCCGTACGGACAGAAAATCGCGGATCAGCAAAAAGGAATCACGCTGAATGAAGCAGGAACGCTGATCTGGGATGCGTTAACAACTCCGAAAAGCAGAGATGAGCTGGCGCGGCTTCTGGAGACGCATTACCAGGCGGAAACCGATGGCGAGCGGGAAATGATCGCCAAAGATACCGGAGCGTTTTTGAATCAGCTTCTTGCAGTCGGCGTGATCCGTGAGAATAACCTGGAGCCAGGGCAGCCTCTGGCAGCAGAGATGGAGATTGCCGGACTGAAGATTGCACTGTACGGGGCAAAGGAGCTGATTCCGGAGCAATTTGAATTATTCTGTAAAAAGAATGAGAATGATTCCGTGTCATCATTGCAGCAGATTGAAATTATAAATGCATCGCCGTCCAACCACCCGAATGGAACCATTCTCCTGAGAAATCGTGAGCTGATGGTCTGCCGGACAAAAAGCGGTTATGTTGTCTTTTTCCCATCGATGAAGCAGATAACAGAAGCGTATATGACGGAAGATGGAAGCCAGGTACAAATCTACGGCAATTTCCAAAACCAGAAGGAAGACCGGGAAAATCTGTTCCACGCGATCCGGCTGTTTGTCCTGTACGCGCTGCAGAAACGCGGATTTTTTGCCGTTCATTCCGCTTCCATTTTATATCAGGGAAAGGCCTGGCTGTTTTCCGGACATTCCGGTATGGGAAAGAGTACTCACACCAATCTTTGGAACAAGCTGCTGCAGGTTCCGCTTCTGAACGGTGATCTGAACCTGCTTGGGTATCAGAATGGCGTGCTGTCGGCGGTTGGGATTCCGTGGTGCGGAACTTCGGAAATCACAACAGAGGCGACATATCCGCTCGGAGGAATTGCTCTTCTTGGAAGAGCCAAGGATGACCATTTAGAGCCGTTATCGGAACATGAAAAAGCGCTGCGTGTCATGCAGCGGATGATTTCTCCGGCATGGACAGCAGAACAGATGCAGCAGAATCTGGCATTTGCGCAGCAGCTGGCAGGAGAGATACCGGTTTATTATTTACTGTGTACACCAACGCCGAATGCAGTTTATACGATAAAAGAAGCGATTGACCGCGGCAATGCGGAAAATGAAAGCTGTGAAACGACTGCAGAAACAGCCGCAGGAACGACAGAAACAGGCAGTGCAGTGTTGGATCACGCGGAAACAAATGGCAGAGAACCGGCGCATAGTCTGGCTGAAGCAGGCGGGGAGGAGCAGGCATGAAGAAAAAACTGCTGCTCATCTGGAAGCATCTGCGCCAGGGAACGCTGAAAAAAATGTGGGTGCAGACGCTGTGGATCGGTCAGTACGCGAAACGCTACTGGAAGGCCATGATTTTGTACACGGTGCTCGGCCTGACCGGAACCGTTGTATCCTTGATTTCCAGCATGATATCCAGAGATCTGGTCGATATCATCACCGGCCACGAAACCGGAAAGCTGATCAGCACCTTTGCGGCGATGATCGGATTTTCCATCGGAAATATCCTGGTATCGCAGGCGTCCGGTTATGCATCTACATTCATTAACCTGAAGGTAGATACCGAAATCAAGAATGATATTTTTGCCAAAATGCTGGTGACGGACTGGGAGTCCTTGACTGATTATCATACCGGCGATCTGGTTACCCGCTGGAGCTCGGATGCGTCCAATATATCAAGCGGAATCCTGAACTGGATTCCCAATCTGATTATCTATACCTTCCGCTTTATCAGCGCCTTGGCAATCGTCCTGTACTATGACCCAACCTTTGCGCTTTTTGCGCTGATCGGTATTCCATTCAGCGCCCTGCTGTCTAAGCCGCTGCTGAAGCGTATGACCAACAACAATAAGAGAAGCGCGGAAATGAGCGCAAAGCTGTATGGATTTAATCAGGAGTCATTTTCCAACATTCAGACTATCAAGGCCTTTGACCTGATTCAATTCTATGTGGACCGTCTGAAAAAACTTCAGAAGGAAAAAGAAAATCCGGAGAAAAAAGTAG
>CAJMMH010000391.1 GCA_905214365.1 uncultured bacterium | reverse complement strand
GATTATGAACAATATTCTGCGCCTGTTTTTAAATACAACCTTCTTAAACAGCCAGCTAAAGGAACAAAAATACAAAAAACAGGCTTCGGAGCTCGCGGCTCTGCAGCTTCAGATTAACCCTCATTTTATGATTAATACACTGCAGACACTTGATTTTGAAGTGTATAAACTGACAGACCAGCCGACTGCGGTTCACCTGATTATCAATCATCTGTCGGATATCCTGCAGTATTCGCTTGGAAGCCCGAACCGGCCGGTCACCTTTGCAGATGAAATCGCCAACATCCGGAAATATGTGGAAATTCAGAAATACCGGTTCCCAGACAGTTTTCTAGTCTATTTTGATGTGGATGATGATGTCCTGACAGTTCCATTCCGCCGACTGATCCTGCAGCCGCTTGTGGAAAACAGTATTTCCCATGGAATCCGCTGCACTGATCACTTCGGCTATATCAAAATCCGCATTTTCCTGCGCAATTCCTGGATCCATGTTTCTGTCATTGACAACGGAACCGGCATTTCCAAAGAAAAGCTCGCCAGCCTGCGCAGCAACCTTTCCGCCGGAGACAACGGAACAAGCATCGGTCTTGATAACGTTAACAAGCGCCTTATTTTAACGTACGGGGAAGAAAGCGGCCTGCAGATTCTCAGCCATAAAGGACTCGGCACCTGTATCTGCTTCAAAATACCGGTTTCTTAAACTGCCTGAATCCCTTCAGTCTTCTTATCGGAAACAGAAAAAGACGAATCACATATCCTCCCATTTGATATGTGATTCGCCTTTTCTTTTCACAAGCGAAAGCGTGTTTGGAAAATCTTTCCGCAATCTGTATGCCCGCTTTGACTCATCCTTTCAAACCGCTGGTCGCGATTCCCTCTACGAAATACTTCTGTGCGGCGAAGAACAGGACAATTAACGGTACCAACGATAAAAACGACATCGCCATAACCTTGTTCCACTGAATGACCGATTCCGCGTCCAGTGACAGCCGCAGCGCCAGTGACAGCGTATACTTTTTAACGGAATTAATATAAATCAATACATTGGTATAATCCGTATACGTCCACATAACCTGGAACAATCCGGCGGAAAAGAGGGCAGGCTTCATTAACGGAAGCAGGATCTGTCCAAGAACCCGTACCTCTCCGCAGCCGTCAATATACGCGGATTCATCCAGGTCTCTCGGGAGGCCGCGGAAAAACTGAATCAGCATGAAGATGAAGAATGGATAGCATCCAAGCGCTGCCTGCAGATAAAATGGCATATAGGTATCGAGAACTCCCATGCTGTTGAACAGGGAATACCGCGGGATCATCAGCACGGCATTCGGAAGCATCAGCGTTGAAATCAGGAGCGTAAAAAAGAGCTTTTTAAATTGAAAACGGTACCGCGCAAAGCCATACGCGACCAGCGTTGCCACCACCAGGGTCAGAACCGTTGTCACACCAGTCAGAATAAATGTATTAATATAAAAGGTCGCATAAGTAATTCTTCCGTTTACATTCCATCCGTCAATATAGCTCTGAAAACTGAAATGCTCCGGGAGCAATTTCAAACTTCCGAATATTTCTTCATTTGACTTAAATGTAGCAAAAAACATCCAGATAATCGGATACAGCATGATGATTCCAATTATAAGTACAAGCACGTAAGTAACCGGTGAAACCTTGTTGCGGCGCAGCACTTTCTTTCTCTTGAACATCAGAATTCACCTCCATCCTCGTAATACACAACCCTCGAAGAAAATCGGAACAGAATCAATGTCACAATCATGATCATAAAGAAGATCACCCAGGAAATCGCGCAGGCATAACCCATTTTATAGTAAGAGAACGCTTCCTCGTAAAGCTTCAGTCCCAGCACATAGGTTGATTTCAGCGGGCCTCCATTGGTGATAACCATCGGTCCGGTAAAGCTCTGGAGCGCCGTGATGGTCTGCATGATTACATTGAAGAAAATAATCGACGAAATCTGCGGTAAGGTGATGCGGAAGAACTTCACCAGTCCGTTCGCGCCATCAATATCTGCCGCTTCATACAGTTCACCCGGAACATTTTTCAGCGCGGCAAGGAACATAACAAACGCGGAGCCGAACTGCCACAGATTCAGCAGAATAATGGTCGGAAGCGCCATTTTGGTACTGCCAAGCCACTTAATTCCCGTGATGCCGACTGCACCCAGCAGCGCATTGATAATTC
>CAJMMH010000390.1 GCA_905214365.1 uncultured bacterium | reverse complement strand
GCTTTCTGGATATGAAGGTACTTGGGCCGGCCAATTCTCATAATACAGATGGCTGCGATCCAGAGTCCTGCAAGCATGTAGAGATCATTGGTATGCTGTTTTCCGTCGGCGATGACTGCATCGCGGTGAAAGCCGGAAAGATCTATATGGGAAAGCTGTTTAAGGTTCCGTGTGAGGATATCCGCATCCGCCAGTCTTTGATGCGGGACGGACACGGCGCAGTTACCGTCGGGAGTGAGATTGCCGCAGGCGTGAAAAATCTGCGCGTGGAGCGCTGCCGCTTCCTGCGTACGGACCGCGGACTTCGTGTTAAGACAAGAAGAGGACGCGGAAAAGATTCCGTACTGGATGATATTGTATTCTCCGATCTGGAAATGGATGGTGTAAAGGCGCCGTTTGTTGTCAATAGCTTCTATTATTGCGATCCGGACGGTCACTCCGAGTACGTTGGTTCCCAGGAGCCGCTTCCGGTGGACGATCGGACGCCAAGTGTTAATACGCTGATTTTTGAGCGGGTCCGCTGCGTCAATGCGCATTTCTGCGGCGCTTATATCTGCGGCCTGCCGGAGCAGAAGATCAAAAAGACCGTATTCCGCGATGTATCGGTTTCCTATGCCGGGAATGCGGAAACAGGAACTGCAGCGATGATGGAAAGCTGCCAGCCGACAAGGCGTCTCGGACTGTATCTGTCCAATGTAGAGGATGTTGAATTGTCCAACGTAACGGTTGAGGGACAGGACGGCGAAGCTGTGATCCTGAATGGCGTTGATCATTTGACCAGAGAATAATTCCTGTTCACGTGCTGCGCAGACAGGAGCAGGTTTTTCTGTCAGAAATTACGGCAGAGGGCAAAAATGAACATCTGGCTATAATGAAATGTAAACCAATAGCAAATATAAGTTGACAATAAAAAAACACCGTGCTATAGTATAGAGCGGAGCCGGTGCTGCGGTACAGAATTTACATTCTGTTTTTGACTGCACAGCGGCAAACTGCGGAAAGGTACGGTGTTTTTTATGTCCAAAAATCAAAAAATTTATTCAATGACGGCAACTGCGCTGATGACAGCAATCATTTGCATTCTTGCTCCATTCAGTGTTCCAATCGGTCCGGTGTCTCTGACGCTTCAGAATTTCGTAATCGGGTTGGCAGCGGTCATTCTCGGTTGGAAGATGGCGACTGCAAGCTGCGCAATTTATCTTCTTCTCGGAATGATCGGCGTACCGGTATTCTCCGGGCATTTATCCGGCGTCGATAAGATTGTCGGCCCAACCGGCGGTTATTTGATTGGATTTCTGTTATTTGCGGCAATCGGAGGCTTCCTGATCAATCTTGCGGTAAAGAACTGGGGACTCCAGGATATCAAAACCTGGATTGCTTCTGTTGTTAGTCTGGCAATCGGCGATGCAGCTCTGTATATTGTTGGAACCATCTGGTTCATGTATATTCAGCAGGTATCCCTTCCGGTTGCGCTTGGATACTGCGTATTCCCGTTCATTGGTCCGGATCTGATCAAGTTTGTTCTGGCAGTCGGACTTGGACTTGGCGTCCGTTCCGCACTGGCACATGCCGGTATTCTGAACGCGGCGGTACAGAAAGCCTGATCCAAAATCCTTCTGATGCTGCTCCCTGGAAACGTTTATGGGGCGGCGTCAGGAGGATTTTTTGCTGCGAGAACAAAGAATGCGCCTTGGTACATTCTGGTGTCTGCGGCAGCCGCCTGCAACATCTGCATTGTACGTCGCAGTGCGCATCCATGCAGAGCGTTTTTGCTTTATTTGCTTTACAGAAAAGCAATTTCCTGCAAAGAAAAAGGCACCGCAAATCATAAGATCTGCAATGCCTGCGCAGTTACGGAGATGGAGGGATTTGAACCCTCGCACCGGTATCACCGGCCTGCCGCATTTCGAGTGCGGTCCCTTCAGCCACTTGGGTACATCTCCAAACAACAAAAACTATTATCCATGAAAAGCAGAAATTTGTCAAGTGTTTTATCTGCTTTTTCGGAAATTGTTACGGTTCCTGACAGAAATTTTCCGGCTGTCGTATCGTGGTTACAGGTTCGGAATGCACAGTGACGCAGATTCGTGAAGTTGCGATTTGTCAGGAATTGACAAAAAATCAGGAAAAAAGTAAACAGAATATCGGCAATACCGAGCACGAGGATAGGCCAGCTGTAGCCCATCATCTTCCTGACGA
>CAJMMH010000389.1 GCA_905214365.1 uncultured bacterium | reverse complement strand
TACCGCAATCCCACTGGCTTTAGACGGTGGGATTGCGGTAGCCCTATTTCAAGCCTGCCCTATTGCTTCTTTCATCGCCCGTTTGATAAATTCGCCGTTTTCCAGCTGTTTTGCATACCGCTTTACCTGCTCCTGATATGCCGCGTACTGGGCACAATTGATATTTTTTAATCTTGGAGCAATTTCATCCAGGCTTTCAATCGTAAATCCAAGCTTATGCTCCTCTACAAATGGAGCAAGCGCTGCTTCTTTCCACAGAATGACAGGAAGGCCGCTCCGGATATAAAGCGACAGCTTGTGCGGATTGTTGTAACGCAGATAATTTCCTGCCGCCCCGACGCATGTTTTTGCGGACGGGCCATCCCATACCAGACCGAAATCCGCCTCCAGCCGTCCGGGGAGCTCCTCTGCCGCAAAGCTTCCCTGATACAAGAGGAAGCCGCTTCCGGCTGCGTTTTCTGTATAGTTGACCCCATAGGCATTGACAGAATACACGTCCGACGCTTTCATCTGATAGAGATAGCCTGCCTTTTGCTGAGACAGATTTCCGGCGACCGCAACTGCATACCGCTCTTTTTTCTGAAAGATCCGTTCCGGTATTTTATCCGTATCTCCTTTATAATCAAAAAGTCCGAGAACGGCGACCGGCACAGACAGTCCATGTTCCAGAAGCCACTGCTTCATCGCGCCATTATGCGCAATCACTGTCTGAAACTGGTTTAATCCCGAAATTTCCTGCCGTATTTTTGCATTTCCTGCCTGATCTCTCAGGCTGTTCAGATCATGGATCACCGCGATTTTCTTCCCTTTTACGCGGGAAATCCATCCCGTGCCGTCACATGGTCTTCTGAGATAAAGCGGCCAGTGGATTAACACCGTATCTTCTGTCCGGCTTTCCCGGATCATCTTTTGCTCGCTGCGGATAATCTCCAGCTGCGCAAGCCCTTTTTGCTCATGCTGAAACAAGCAGACCTCCAGATCCGGATTCAAAAAATAGCTGATGTCTGTTCTCGCTTTGGCTGCTGCCGTTTTCTGCAGAAGCCTGATATCATCAATGATATAAAACATGCGGTCTTTCTCCTCCCTCCGCGCTCCGAATCCCATTGTGCCGGATGCGGATTCTCTGTTTCAGCCGGATCCGGCTCCGGATACGGATTCCCGGATCTACCAACCGGTTTCGCAGAATCCCGGAGCGCTCGATCGCCCCCATTGCCGGAATCAGTCCAAGAAACGCATTGAATGCAATCCGCTCTTCCAGCCCCTCCATCAGGCCAACCAGAAGAAACGCAAAGAAGCAGCAGACCAGAAATCCCTGAATCCTCAGATTTTCTTTTAATTTCAGACTTTTCATAATTACAAAGATCATAAGGCACCACAGCACCGCGCCGACAATTCCGCCTTTGAGCAAAATATCAAGAAACGAGTTGTGCGAATAGTAATTGTTATCCCACAAAAAAGTAATACCGCTTCCCTGACCGAAGACCGGTGTTTTCGCCAGCTGATAAAAGGCGCTCATCCAGTAATATCTTCGATCGGTAAATGTAGATGCCTTATTCAGAATCCGGAACAAAGGCCCAAGAAAGCTGATCTCGTTCAGAAATACAATCACAATCTCCAGAACCATATACACAGCAAACATCAGTCCGGGCTTCAGCAGACGATTGACAATCTCCATCCCGGATACCAGCCACAGATACGCAATGATGACCAGGGTTGCCACAACGCCAGAACCAGACCGGTAATACAGCTGCATCGCCAGAATTGCCGCTGTTGTCAGGAACGCCGATGGACTGCGCGGATGCAGATTGTGATACAGCGCGCAGAATACGATCGTAAGGATAAAAACAAGTGTAATGGTATTGTCTTTTCCCAGAAAATTGATTCTGGCGCTGTTATCGGCCGCATGATTCAGACCACTTGGAAACAGGACGGTAAGAAACGCGTTGATCCATACAAGGAAAGAGAAAAAACAATAGTTTATTTTTATAAACAGCCGCGGATACTGCCGTCCATAGCACTGATAAAGGAAATAAATTCCTAAAAAATTCGCAATATCAATTATGCGTTCTTTGACTAACTCCTGATGAATGACACTGGAATACAGCAGTTCCAGTTCGTATATACCAATCAGAAGCAGACAGATGTCAAACTGCGGACGTTTCAAAAATTCCAGTCCATATCTGGCCGCAATAATAAGAAACGCCAGCGCTCT
>CAJMMH010000388.1 GCA_905214365.1 uncultured bacterium | reverse complement strand
GCGTGTATGCTTTCTATATTTTCAATCGTCGGCCCGCCTCCGTGATTCCCGACACCGTAGCAGCATGCCCTGACGTCAGTTTTCCAGTCCGCGTTCCATGCAAGCTCCATATTTTCAGCAGTCATTGCGTCATGCCAGGTTGTATATTCCGACGGCAGACTGACTGCCGTTACATGGCTCCCGTCTTTTGAATACCATTCCATAATCGGATCTGCTTTTCTCGGACGCATAAATACATAGCTGTCCATTCCGGAACGAGCAAGAATCTGCGGAAGCATACCACTGTGTCCGAAGCTGTCTACATTGGATCCAGTATGTGCCGTCCGATCAAATTTTTCTTTCAGATAACGCTGCCCGTAAAGCCCCTGCCTTACAAACGCTTCTCCGCATGGAAGAATGCAGTCCGGCTCAACAAACCAGCCTCCGGTCAGTTCAAACCTTCCCTCGGCAGCACGTTTTCTGATCTGTTCAAACATCTGCGGATCAATCTGCTCAATCCATTCCAGAAACGCAGTCGATGTGCAGGTAAACCGGAAATCCGGATATTCTTCCATCCGGGCAAGTGCAGATGCAAAGGTTGCCTTCACCTCCTGCATGCCTTCCTTCCAGGTCCAGAACCAGACCGGATCAATATGTGAATTGCCAATCATTATCATTGTTTTCATTGCCGTACCCCCACGTTGCCTCATTGTACTTTTGATCAACACAGCGCTAATATCTGCTCGCTGCCGGTTTCATCCAGATAGGTGACCATAAATGCCTCAGTATTCAGATCCGCTTTCAGAGACGTCTTCCACTGGTCTTTGATCCAGGTCAGATGCAGGCAGCTGTTATCCGTCGGCTCAATCACAAGCTCGCCGTCAAATGCCGGATATCCGTTCCGGAAACGCATCAGCTTCTTCAGTTTCTGAACAACCGGCTTCTTTTCCTGCTCCCGGATCTCATCCATTGTATAATTATGTCTGCTGATATTGCGCGGATAGTTGGTCCGATTCATCAGCTCATAATCATTTTCACCGGCTAACAGTCCAACATAATATACCTGCGGAATCCCCGGCGTAAAAAACTGGATTGCCCTGGCTAACAGATAACGGTTATCATCTTCTCCGACTGCAGAGTAATACGTGCAGTTGATCTGGTACACAACCTGCTTTCCAATGGTATCCGATGTATAATGCCATTTAAAATTTGCGCCGTATTTTTCCGTCTGCGCGATGACCTGATCCAGTTCTTCCTTGCTGAGCAATCCTTCCACGTCAATCGTTCCAATACCATCATGTGTATCCAGCGTTGTCTGCTGCCTGCGCGGGCAAATTGCAAGCCAATGCTTCAGACGGCCGCTTTCCTTCGCATATAACGTGTGAAGAACCATAACAGGAAGGACAAAATCATAAACGGCATATCCATGATCCGCAATTTTCTGCTGAATTGTATAATGGCTGTGGATTTCCGGCAGCATCGGCGTACCGCTCTCATCCAGAATGGACTGAATGCGTGCCATCATTTCCCAGATCTCTGGCTCCAGGAAAAAGCAGGACGTATTTTCCTTCTTCGTAGCAAACGCAAATGCGTCCAGACGGATCTGTGCCGCACCGTGACGGATCAGTGATTTCAGCGTTTCCTCTACATAATCCCAGGTAACCTGGCTGCGAAGATCCAGATCCATCTGCTCCGAATCAAAGGTACACCAGATTTTTTCTTCTGTGCCGTCCGCAAATTGAACCACTTCACACGGCACGCACGGCTTTCTTTTATTCAGCAGATCAACCTGTTCCTTGGTTGGTTCCCCATTGCTCCAGAACTTTTTAAAACGCAGAAACATATCCGCATACTTTGACGCGTCATGCTTCTGAAGAAAATCCCGGAACTGCGGAGAACGTCTCGAAAGATGGTTGATCATAAAATCAAACATTAACTCATACTCACTTCCAAGCGCTTCAATATCTTCCCAGGTTCCAAACTCTTCCGATACCTTGCTGTAATCAATCGGCGCAAAGCCCCGATCGCCGGAGGACGGATAAAATGGAAGAATATGGATAGAATTAATTTCTTCCTTAAAATAAGTATCAACCATCTCCTTCACTTCTTTCAGATTCCGGCCAAAGCTGTCCGGATATGTAATCAGCATTACTTGATTTTTCATCTGGTAATTCTCCTCCCATGCCGCTCTGTCAAGCGGATATTCGCAATCCGCTTCGCTACTTGCTCATAGCCA
>CAJMMH010000387.1 GCA_905214365.1 uncultured bacterium | reverse complement strand
GCAGTTATTTGGTTATGAGCAAGCAGCGAAGCGGATTGCGAATATCCGCTTGACTTATGAATACCATCCGGCTCCAAGGACAAAAACCTCTCCGGTTTCCAGATCAATAGAGAGATCCGCCAGGTTCATTGCTCCCTGGTCCGACATCCAATCTGCCCCTTCCGGTCCGATACTCACATACAGACGGCTTCCTTCTGCCTTTTCCAATGTTCCGTATCCAATTCCTTCCAGAATGCAAACAATCTCTTTTTCCCTGCTTTCCAGAGAAATCCGCTCAATCACAGACCAATTTCTTCCCCGTTTCATTCCATATAAATACGATCCGGAAAGCGCATAACTATTCCAATCCGATGCCTGATCCAGAAAAGTCTGTTCTCCGGTATCCATCTGATACTGATACAATCCGGAATCCTTCCGGACTATAAAGTTTCCGCCGTCTGCGTGCTGTGGCTGCACCTCGTCATAAGTCCCGCCAAGCACCACTTTATTTTCCATCGTTTGGTCATCCGCACGTACCGCAGCCTGCAGCGCGCTGTTCAGATATACATTTCCGCCGTACTCCGCAAATGCATACCAGCAGCCCGGAATTTCCGTTCCCCTGCTCTGATTCCATTCAAACCTTGTTGTACTTTCATAGTTGCCGACATAGACTGCCTGATCAGTCAAAAGCCATTTCCCCTGAAATGTGGTTCCGCTTTCATGTCCCTGAATCACATCATAGGCCAGAAGCTGTCGGTTATCTTCATATAAAATATAGGTATCATAATAGCTGAGATGATCGGCAAGTTCCGTGCTCTGCTGTAGCTTTACCCGATACTCGTGTCCGCGAAACCATGCGCATAGCTCGCCTTCATTCAGATAACTGACATTTTTCCGGAATCCAACGTTTCCTAAGATTTCTCCGTCCTTCTCATAATAGCTTCCAAGCCATATCCCAGCATCCGCCGAATTTTCACTTTCATTATCTGCCAATTTCGTATGAATACTGTCTTTTTTATATCTTACAAAGACAGATTCTTCCAGTTCCGGAAAACCAATTTTATCACAGAAGGCCGCGGATTCCAGCTCGCGGTAACGCTTTTGCTCTTCGATTTCCGACGAAATCACCGATTCATTCTGCGCTCCTGTCCCTTTCTCCTCCTCATTGTTTAAAAAGGCAATATTTTCCTTTTCTATTTCATTAAACACCGACGGATCAAACGCATCCGGTTCAATCGTCCCATGATACCATTCCATTTCGGAGAAATACAACTGCAGATCTTCGCTTGCGAATTTTCGTCCATGCCGCGCATAAATTTCATTTTTTGCAATCCGGATATCACTCTGGGACAGCATATAAATATCCGCAAACGACAAAACTCGCTCCGAGCTGTCAGGAAATACCATATAGTTAATCCGATCCGATGAACCAACCGACGTTTCCAGCGTTTCCTTGTTCTGCTCCGCCCAGACCGTGACCGTTGAAGCCACAGCTATCAGACATGCTGCTGCCAATACTGCTGCCCGCCGTTTTGCAATTCTGAATCTTTTCACAATATTCCTCCTTCCATTTTGATATACTCCTGAAATCTTTTTTGCGCTTCCGAGACGATCCTGCCGGATATGCATCTAAAAAAGGCTCCAGTCAGATTCGTTCCAGGAATGCCTTTATTACAGCCGCAAGCCGCTCATGGCCGGCATCGTTTGGATGAAGTCCGTCCGGCATGTACCGCTCTCTGATTACCGGCACATCAGGCTGAAGCCCGCTCTGCGCATACAGATCCAATAACGGAAGTGCATAATACTCCGCGGTTCTCCGAATCTGCTCTACATAATCCCGAAGCGGACGGCATGCAGCCTGTTTGGAACTGTCTCCGAATACATTGTCCTCGCCAAGGCGATGAAGCGGTGTCAGAATCACAATCCGCTGATCCGGATAAGCTTCAATCAGCTGGCGGAGCAGGACATGGCATGCGCCGCAGAATGTATCATCTGTCCGGTCTTCCCAGGTTCCGAACGGTGCGTCTCCGTGACCGAAATCATTAGTTCCGCCAAATACAAGAATCAGCTCCGCGTCCTTCTCCATCCGCGCCGCACGATCGATAAATGTTTCCGTATAGTTCGGATATCTCGCGTCATCAATCTGCCTTGCAAAACGCGTCCCGTTTACGCCATAGTTTCTTGCCTCCGCAAGACCGCATTCCCGGCGAAGCCGATCAACAAAGCGATTGGCTGGATTTGCGACG
>CAJMMH010000386.1 GCA_905214365.1 uncultured bacterium | reverse complement strand
TCCGGCGGAAAATCAGCCGCAAAGCCGGGTGCATAAGAGATTCCGAGAGTACATTCTAATAGACTCTCGAAATCTCGTTGTGCCTGAATTTGTGAGAGGATTTCGGTGGAAAATCATCTGCAAAAGCAGGTGCAGTACGAGATTTCAAGAAACTATTTCATAATACTTAATACAAGCTTCGCCGTTTCCAGCATGTTGACGCCGTTGTCCATACTGCACTTCTGCAGATAACGGTGCGCTTCTTCCTCCGTCATGCCCTTTTTGCTCATCAGAAGCTGCTTGGCTTCACCGATCAGCGCCCGGTCGGGCATGCTGCGCTCCCTTGGCTGCTGGCGAAGTCTGTGCCTGCGCCGCTCGCTTGCTTCAATCATGCGGCCCACTGTTTCTATCAGCTGGTGTACCTTCAGCGGCATCGGCACACAAACCAGTCCCTCAACAGTATCCACCTCCGACAGATACCGCTGAGAAGCCAGCAGGAGCAAATCAAACGGCTGCGGCAGATCTTCTCTCAGCTGACTGTAAATCATATCAGTCAGACGGTATCCGCAGACGACAATCCCATTGTGCAGATCATCGGCATACTGCAGCGCCTGCGAACCGGATGTGCAGACTGCTGCCACCGGAAACCCGCTCCTGACAAGAATATTCCGGATACTCCTCGCATCCTCCAGCTTTGGAAAGGCTACGATCAAATTTGTCACTGACATCCCTCCCGCCTTGTTTCATCTGCCTAAAGACGCTCCGGCAGCCATAAAAGCGGCTCCATCGCGCGCGGTAATCTTAAAACTTGTGCAGATACTGGTTTACTTCCCAGTCCGTCACATAGGCGAGATAATCATCAATTTCTCTTGTCTTGGAACGGATATACTTGCTGCTGATATGCTCCCCAAGCACCGACAGAAGCAGCGGATCCGCGTTCAGCTCGGCAATCGCGGCGGACAGGCTGTCCGGCAGGCGTTTCAGCCCAAGGGCAGCGCATTCTTCCTCAGAAAGAACACAAAGATTCTTTTCCGTTGCCGGCCCCGGCTTTAAGCCGCGGCGGATGCCGTCCAGACCAGCCGCAAGAATCCCGGCGATGGCCAGATACGGATTCATGGACGGGTCCGGATTTCTCAGCTCAATATGTGTATTGTCCGGTCTGGTTCCCGGCACACTGATTAACGGCGAGCGGTTCCCCCTCGACCACGCAATATACGCAGGTGCTTCATTGCCCGGGCAGATTCGCTTGTAGGAATTGATCAGAGGATTGGTAATCGCGCTCAGTCCGCGGATATGCTCCATCACTCCGGCCATGAAGGAATATCCAACCGCGCTCAGTCCGTACGGATCGGACTCATCCGCCATGATATTATTGCCCTCCATATCCTGCAGCATCATCTTTAAATGCATGCCACAGCCATCGGAATCATTCTTCGGTTTCGGCATAAACGTTGCATGCAGTCCGTGGCGCAGCGCAATCGTACGCGCAACCATACGGAATGTTGTAATGTTATCCGCTGCCAGCAGCGCATTGGCAGGCAGCAGGTCAATCTCATGCTGATACGGAGAATGCTCATGGAACGAACTCTTGACACCGATCCCCATATCTTCAAGCGTAAGGATGATATCCCGGCGTACATTCTCCCCGGTATCAAGCGGAGCCACATCAAAGTAAGACGCGTTTCCTCTTGTCTCAAGCATGATTTCTCCATCGGAATCACACGGAAATACACAGAACTCACATTCCGGCGCCACATACAGGTAATATCCCATATCGGCCGCCTCGCGGATCACCTTTTTCAGCACATGACGACAGTCTCCGGAAAATGGATTTCCGCTGCGGTCGCGGATGTCACAGATCAGGCGTGCGACCTTGCCGGTCTGCGGTCTCCACGGAACAATCCGGAACGTATCCAGATCCGGATACAGGAACATATCTTCTTCCTCGATCCGCACAAAGCCATCGATTCCGGAACCGTCAAAGCTGCAGCTGTTTGCAAGGGCACTTTCCATCTGGCTCGCCGTAATTGCCACATTTTTCATTGTTCCAAAGACGTCGGTAAACTGAAGACGGATAAAACCGACATCTTCATCCTCTACCATACGCAAAATATCTTCCCTTGTATATCTGGACATATCTATTCTCCTTTGCCGTATCGCGTCATCCCGCTGTTTGTATATCCGGTCTGCGTACTTGAAATATTGTGAACTACCCATCACCTAAAGGTAATGGGCTTCTAAGAAACTGACGCTTCTA
>CAJMMH010000385.1 GCA_905214365.1 uncultured bacterium | reverse complement strand
TTTCCTTTTGCTGTTTTCTGTTCCGCCTGTTTTCCAGACCATTCCATCCTGACGACCGGTTCCGTTCAGCGTCCGCATAAACGAAGTACCTGCTCCAGATCCGCCATATGATCCAGGCTGCATACCGCCGCTTCCTTAGAAATCCGCTTCAGGAATCCGCTAAGCGTCCGCCCCGGTCCGATTTCAACAAACAGCTCCGTTCCATCCGCCAGCATGTGTTCGATGCTCTGCCGCCAGCGGACCGGCGAGGATACCTGCCTTACCAACAAGCTCTTGACCGCACTGGCTTCGGTGACATAATCAGCTGTTACGTTACTCAGATACGGAATCTGCGGTTTCTTTACCGTGACCGGCTCCAGTACGCCGTCAAGCGCCTCTCCAGCTTTTGCAAGCAGACTGCTGTGGAACGGGCCGCTTACCTTCAGCGGAACACAGCGTTTTGCGCCTCGGACAAGGAGCTCCTTTTCCGCTTTTGCGACAGCTTCCGCCTCTCCTGAAATAACAAGCTGTCCCGGACAGTTATCATTTGCAATAGAAACAATTCCAGGCGTATTCCGGCAGACCTCTTCTGTGATCGCAGCATCCGCGCCAAGAACGGCCGTCATCGCTCCGCCCTCCGGATACGCGTCCTGCATCAGCTGTCCGCGCCTTCTCACGACATGAAACACATCATCCAAAGCCATCACTCCCGCTGTCAGAAGCGCCGCGTACTCGCCAAGGCTTAAGCCCGCGCAAAGCTCCGCCTGTACTCCTGCCTGCTTCAATACATGCAAAAGTGCCGCTTCCGCTGTAATCATTGCAATCTGCGTATACTCTGTCTGGTTCAGCCGGTCGTTCTCTTCAAAGCAAAGCCGGTCCACAGCTACTCCTGCCGCTTCACTTGCGCAGTCAAACAGTTCTCTTACACCTGCGTCCGAATCATAAAATTCCTTCGCCATGCCCGGATACTGGCTTCCCTGTCCTGGAAAAATAAACGCGATTTTTTTCATAACACTCCTCTGCCTCTGCTGTGATGTCTGCCAGAATCTCCCGACAGGTCTTTTCATCCTGAATCAGTCCCGCAATCTGTCCGGCCATCAGCGTTCCGTTTACAACATCCCCATCAATTACTGCCTTCCGCAGTGAACCAAGCGTAAGCGTTTCCAGCTCTTCAAATGGAGCTCCTGACTGCTCCAGCCGGATATATTCGCGGCTCATGGCATTTCTCAGACATCTGACCGGATGACCATGCGTGGTACCGGTTACCGCGGAATCAATATCCTTTGCCTTTCGGACGCGTTCCTTGTAATTCGGATGTACAATTGCTTCCGCAGCCGTCAGGAAACGGGTTCCCATTTGAATTCCTTTTGCGCCAAGCATAAACGCCGCAGCCATTCCCCGGCCATCGGCAATTCCTCCGGCTGCAATGACCGGAATTGATACCGCGTCCGCAACCTGCGGAACCAGAGCCATCGTCGTAATACTTCCGATATGTCCGCCGGACTCCATGCCCTCTGCAATGACCGCGTCCGCGCCTTCCCGCTCCATCCGCCTTGCCATTGCCGTGCTTGCAACCACCGGCATCACCTTTACGCCTGCCTTTTTCCACCGCTCCATAAACGGACCGGGACTGCCCGCTCCTGTCGTTACTACAGGGACATGCTCCTGCACAATGATATCCGCAACCTGCTCCGCATTCGGATTCAAAAGCATCACATTTACACCGAATGGCCGATCGGTACGTTTTCTCACTTCCCGGATCTGCTCACGGACAACCTCCGGCGGCGCGCTTGCCGCTCCAATGATTCCCAGACCGCCGGCCTCCGATACGGCTGCCGCCAGATGATACTCGGCCACCCAGGCCATTCCTCCCTGTATAATAGGATATTTTATTCCAAGAAGCTCTGTAAGTTCTGTTGTCATGCGTCCTGTCCTTCCCTGCCGTTCCGTTTTTACTGATGGCTCTCCACGTAAGCGGCCACATCGCCGATTGTCTGCATCTGCGCAAATGCCTCCGACGGAATCTCAACGCCAAGCTGATCTTCAATCGTCATTCCCAGTTCAAACAGATCCAGAGAATCTACAGCAAGATCTCCCTTGAAGGTTGTCTGCGCGGTAAGCTGCCTTCCTGAACAGTCCAGCTGCTCCTGAATGATTTCAATAATTTTTTCCAGCATCGTTTCTTTTCTCCTTGTTCATGTTTTATTTTGTTTGTTGTTCTATTTATTTGACTTTCAAAGTATATATCATCGGGATTTCTTTGTCAAGTATATTTTTTATTACC
>CAJMMH010000384.1 GCA_905214365.1 uncultured bacterium | reverse complement strand
TATACTAACCATGATTATAGGATGCATTTCCGGAATCGTTTCTGTATCTGTTTCCTCAGTTAGATTTTGGGGCATAAGTCAGGTGCATCAGGCATTCGGAAGCACATGGGACGGACGGAACCGGTATTCTCAGGTTGGAATCGGAGTATGAGGATATCGTCCGCAGAAATCGGAACGGAAGAAAGGAAGGGTGTTATGTCAAAATTAGAAGAGTTTATTGAGGCAGTAAAGCTTGGTGGAAAGCTCAAAGAAGAAGAGACGACCAGTGACTGCAAAAAGAAAATCTGCTGGATTCTGGCGGTAGTAGCGGCAGTTGCAGCGGCAGCTGCAGTGATCTATGCGATTTATCGTCATCTGACTCCGGATTATCTTGATGAGTTCGAGGATGATCTGGATGACGACCAGGATGAGGATCCATTTGAAGAGGACGATCTGGAAGACGAATTTGAGGACGAAGCTGACGAAGAGCCGAAGAAGGAAGAAAAGGCTGAGCCGGAAAAGGAAGACGCAGACAAGCAGAAAGAGGAAGCGGCTTCTGAGGAGAAGACTGAGGAGTAATCCGGTCACATGAGAAAATAACAGACACTCCGGTCGTAAGAGCGTGACAGTGATTTAGCACGCTTGACGCGGTCCGGAGTGTTTTTCTGCATAAAAGAGAGATGACCTGCGCAAATCCGGCTGGATGAGGAAAAATCGCGCGGGTGCGTATGCGGAAACAAAAAAATGAGAGCAGCGGATACAGACGCGTCAGAGAAATCCAAAAGAGTAGGAGTTTAGAAATGAAAAAAGGCGAAATTTATGAAGGCATTGTGCAGCGGGTCGATTTTCCGGACCGGGCAATTACAAAAACGGATGAGGGTGAAGAAGTTCTTGTAAAATTCGGTCTGCCGGGACAGCGGATCCGATTTCGGCTGAAGCGGAATAAAAAGTCCCGGCCGGAGGGAATTTTGCTGGAGGTTCTGTCACCGGCAGACGGGGAAGAGCCAAAGCAGACATGCAGTCATTTCGGCATTTGCGGCGGATGCACCTGTCAGTCGCTTCCGTATGATGTTCAGCTGAAGATGAAGGAAGGGCAGATCCGCCGTCTGCTTGACAGTGTCTGTCAGGACTATCAGTTCGATGGGATTGAGGCAAGCCCTGTCACCATCGGATACCGTAATAAAATGGAGCTTTCCTTTGGGGATGAATATATGGACGGCCCATTGGCGCTCGGCATGCATAAGCGGGGCAGCTTTTATGATATCGTAACCGTTACGGACTGTCGTATGATGCATCCGGATATGAAGCTCGCCGCGGCCTGCGTGCTGGAACATATGACGGAGCGGAAAATTCCGTTTCTGCACCGGATGCGCCATACTGGAATCCTGCGCCATCTGCTGTTACGCCGGAGCGCGGCAACCGGCGAACTGCTTGTTGGTCTTGTTACAACAACGCAGGACGGAGCGGCGGAAGCAGATTCCTGCCTGGAACTGGGGCTGCTGGCAGAGAGGCTGAAGTCGCTGCCGTATGAGGGAAGTCTTGGCGGCTTCCTGCATATCATCAATGACAGTCTGGCAGATGTCGTTCAGAGTGACGAGACCAGACTGCTGTACGGAAAGGCAGAGCTGACAGACTGTCTGTTGGGACTTTCCTTCCAGATTACGCCGTTTTCCTTCTTCCAGACCAATTCGGCGGGCGCTGAGGTACTGTATCAGGCAGTCCGTGATTATATCGGAGAGACCGATGACCGTCTGATTTTTGATCTGTACAGCGGAACCGGAACCATTGCCCAGGTGCTTGCGCCGGTTGCGAAAGAGGTTGTCGGTGTTGAGATTGTTGGAGAGGCTGTTGAGGCGGCAAGAGTCAACGCAGCAAAAAATGGACTGCAAAACTGTAAGTTTCTCGCAGGCGATGTGCTGAAGGTAATTGACGAGATCGAGGAAAAACCGGATCTGATTGTATTGGATCCGCCGCGTGACGGCATTCATCCAAAGGTGCTTCCGAAGATTCTGGCTTATCAGGTGCCAAGGATTGTCTACGTTTCCTGCAAGCCGACCAGTTTGGTACGGGACTATGAGATGTTTGTGCAGTCCGGGTACCGCATGGTAAAGGCAAAGGCAGTGGATATGTTTCCGGGAACGGCGGGAATCGAGGCCGTTGCACTGTTTATACGGGAAGCATAAAAATATGTACTCTCGGAATCCTTTGCGCGT
The DNA here is from genome assembly GCA_905214365.1 of uncultured bacterium. Classification (GTDB taxonomy): domain Bacteria; phylum Bacillota; class Clostridia; order Lachnospirales; family Lachnospiraceae; genus Anthropogastromicrobium. The sequence goes on along the minus strand of CAJMMH010000384.1, from coordinate 73 downwards.
ACGGATAAAAATAAGCTGCGATTAGTAAAAAACGAACGTAATGGAAAAAATTCTGCCTTGAAAATCCACGTCA
>CAJMMH010000383.1 GCA_905214365.1 uncultured bacterium | reverse complement strand
GGACGTTGGAGCCAGCAGACCGCAGATCAGATCAAGCAGTGTGGACTTTCCGCAGCCTGACGGGCCGACAATAGAAATAAATTCTCCTGGATATACCGAAAAAGACAGATTCTGAATCACTTCAACCGCTGACTGTCTGGTCTGGTACTCAAAACAAACAGAAGAAACCTGCAGTACAGCGTCCATTGCTCCCTCCTGACAATATTTCACTTACTATAAAATATGAAATGCTGTCATGTTTGGTTCAGTGGATGCCGACTGCAGGTTTCCATATAAATAAACAAATTAATCCAATCCTGCTGCCTCAGTCAGCTGTCTGGCCGCCAAAGCAAAAATCAGACGGAATGATTAGTCCTCCTGCTGCATCTTATGCAGAAGACTCATCTTCATCTCGTAGTAATCCGGCGTCATATCCAGATAATGCTTGTGCGGATTCTCAAAGCGTTGCTCTTCCTGCCAGATTTCATCCTCCAGCTGTTTTTTTACATACGCCTGAATCTCGCGGAGCGGGCGCTTCGCAAGAAGAGATTTTCCGCCCTGAATCACCTGCTGCTGCAGCTTCTTTGCCGTACAGCCGGTAAATTTCCGATTCTTCCAGTACTGTTCCGGATCAACGTAGCGGAACGGCTTTGTCAGATCAACCTCTTCTCCGCGGCATGCCAGAAGATCGGCAATCGCATGTCCCGACTCATCGTAAATCCGGTAAACATCTTTCAGGCCTGGATTGGTAATCTTTTCCAGTGTATCAGAAATCTTAATTCTCGGTACAAACTCGCCGTTTTCCTGAACTGCAGCCAGTTTATAAACCGCTCCGAATACCGGATCTGACTTTGCCGTTACCAGACGCTCTCCGACACCGAAGCTGTCAATACAGCCGCCCTGTTCCAGAATTGAAGTAATCGTATACTCATCAAGACTGTTGGAAACGACAATTTTTGCATCGGTAAATCCAGCCTCATCCAGCATTCTTCTTGCTGCCTTGGACTTATAAGCCAGATCGCCGCTGTCCAGGCGGATGCCATACGCGCCGTTCAATGTACCAGCTTCCTTCATCTCGCGGAATACCTGAATTGCGTGCGGGACACCGGAACCCAGAATATCATACGTATCTGCAAGCAGGATACAGTTATTCGGATACATCTTCGCGTAATTGCGGAATGCCGTCAGTTCATCCTGATAGAACATAACCCAGCTGTGCGCCATCGTTCCTCCGACCGGAATATCAAACATTTGTCCGGCAAGAACGGTCGCTGTTCCGGCTGCTCCTCCGATAAACGCGGCTCTTGCACCGTAAACCGCTGCGTCCATGTTGTGGGCGCGGCGCGCTCCGAAATCAGACACAGCACGCCCCTGCGCCGCACGGACAATCCGGCGGGACTTGGTCGCAATCAACGACTGATGATTGATCTCGGCAAGGATTGCCGTTTCTACCAGCTGCGCGTCAACAAGCGGCGCAACAACCGTCATTACCGGCTCGTTGGGATACATGATCGTTCCTTCCGGAAACGCATATAAATCTCCCTTGAATCGAAACCTACCAAGATACTCCAGAAACGCATCGGAAAACAGATTCAGCGAACGGAAGTACGCAATATCGTCCTCGGAAAAATGCATCTGCTCAATATACTCAACCACCTGCTCTAGTCCGGCAAAAATCGCATAACCGGCAGCATCCGGATTCCGGCGGTAAAACACATCAAAAGCAACCCAGCGGTCTTCATCATTATCGGCAAAATATCCGTTTGCCATCGTCATCTCGTACAAATCCATCATCATGGAAATGTTGCGGGCATCGAATTGTGTATTCATCTTTTTTCCTCCTATACACCTATATGTACTCTCGGAGTCTTTTCTGCACTTGCCTTTACGGCCGATTTTCCGCCAGCCGCGCTCAAATTTTATCAACGTACGCACCGCGTACGCCTCAAAAATTTGAACACATCTGACAAAAAATCTTCTCGTAAAATCAAGCACAAAAAGATTCCGAAAGCACCTATCCGTGCTCCCGAAAGACTTCGGGCGTACACTTATTAAGTGCATTATCGGTATCATAGACGATATCCCTCTGGTTGTCAAGACAATGGAATACGATTTTCCATGGAAGCAACCTTTCTTTCCTGACAGCAAGACAGTTTATCTGCCTGCGTCATCGTCTGGTATAATCCAGACTGATCCATCCCGCTCCTGATTTTAATTTTCCCCAGCGCGACGCGCCTTTCCCGTCAGCTTCCGCGACAATGGTCAGCGACATCGGCTGGCGGATTCTTCCTGTCACCGGC
>CAJMMH010000382.1 GCA_905214365.1 uncultured bacterium | reverse complement strand
GGTTGCCGCTGCCGGAATTGATGACAACCGGGAGCTCACAGCCGCTCATGCGCGCGTCGCTTCCTGCCGCCGCCATTGCCTTGGCATAATTGCGAACCGAATTGCCGCCGCATTTGAGAATGATACTTCCGACATTTGCGCCCCAGCTGTTCTTCAGACCTTCCTCGGAAATCGCCATATTGTACTCAATCTGGCGATCAAGCACTTCTTTTACCGGCTCCAAATCCGCTGTATCCGCAAACTGGATAATCTTTGCTACCGTCAGCATACTGCGATCCGCGCACGGTTCCTCATCACTGCACTCGCATTTTCCCTGCTCATACAGGACTTCTCCATTTTTCTCAATCAATGAAATATTGGAATGCATATGGGAAATGCGGACTCTTGCGTACTCATCACCTGCGTATACAGTAACAATTACGTCCAGCTTATCACAATCCTCCATCGGGTGAAGAACAATGGAAGTCTTCTCCAGATAGTCCGCGATCTCGTTTCTCTGCTTTGGCGTCACCTGAGAAATGACCTCCAGTACCAGCTCCTCCTGACCGGCTACAATTCCGGCTGCCGCTGCTGCCTGGATTCCCTTCATGCCTGCGGTATTCGGCACGATAACACTCTTTACATTTTTAATGATGTTTCCGCTCGCCTCTACTAACACGCGCTCCGGCATCGTCCCAAGAACTGCCCTTGCCTTCGCCGCGCAGTACGCAACTGCAATCGGCTCGGTACATCCCATCGCCGGCATCAGCTCCTCTTTCAGAATCTGAACATAAGTTTCACTGGTTTTCGCATCCAATTGTTTCATTATGAATCCCCCTGTTTTTCCTCTCTTGGTTTCCTCGGTCCGCATCATCATAATGATCCGTAAACCGATGCTTTCCGTCCGCATCTTTATATGCAATGATTGTACTCAAATTTACATTTTCCACGCTGCGGAAGATGTTGCTTTCTACATATGGATTAATTTCCTTCATCGAAGCGATCAGCTTCTTTGTCTCCATCCGCTTTGACACAGAACTGCCGTCCGGGCGGCAGGTGGTGCAGTTATCCGTAAAATGGCAGGCGCACTGAATGAAATGCAGGCCGTTGTAATCTCTCCAGCGCTTGATATCGTCCTCCCGGATCAGATACATCGGGCGGATCAGCTCCATTCCCTCAAAATTGCTGCTGTGAAGCTTCGGCATCATCGTCTGAACCTGACCGCCGTACAGCATACCCATCAGAATGGTTTCAATGACATCGTCATAATGATGACCCAACGCAATCTTATTGCAGCCAAGCTCCTGCGCCTTTCGGTACAGATAACCGCGGCGCATGCGGGCGCAGAGATAGCACGGCGACTTCTCCACCTTGTAAACCGCGTCAAAAATCTGCGTTTCAAAGATCGTAACCGGAATGCCAAGCAGCTTTGCATTGTTTTCAATCACCTGACGGTTCTGCTCGCTGTAGCCCGGATCCATCACCAGAAAGACCAGTTCAAACGGGAACTTATTATGATGATGAAGCTCCTGAAACAGCTTTGCCATCAGCATGGAATCCTTTCCTCCGGAAATGCAGACTGCAATCTTATCATTTTCCTGCACCAGTTCATAATCAACAACCGCCTTCGCGAACGGAGCAAACAATATTTTATGAAACTTTTTCTGCAGACCACGCTCAATTTCCTGCGCTTTCGTCAGTCCGCCTGCTTCCTGCTTTTTCTGCTCTTCCGCTGCCTGCTCCGCCTTCATCTGCTGCAGCAGCCAGTCATTATAGCCGCCCTTCAGACTGCAGGCATTGATGCCGCATTTGAGCAGCTCCTCTGCCAAATCCAGACTAATTGCTCCCCGCATACAGTAAAGCACTTGCAGACGATCCTCTGTTTTTGGGGCTGCTGTTTCTATTTCTGCAGCTTCCATGGTATATCTGCTTCCGCGTCCGGACTCTTTTGCCCGCTTCACCTGCGCAAAATATTGTTCTTTTCCGATCACGCGTCCCTGTTCATCGCAAAATGTCTCCTGCGCCACATGAAGCGCGGACGGAATCATCCCGTAGGCAACTGCCTCGTCATTTCTGATATCAATGAAATCAAAGGAACCTTCCGGCAGCTTTATAAGCTCCTCCCATGTCAGTTCCGGCTGATCTGTTCCCTGAAATTGTACTGTCATCGTTTTTCTCCATTTGTCTTTTATGTGCTCTCGGGATCTCGTTGTTTCTGAATTTGCAAGAGAATTTTTGTCGGAGGTGCCTAAATTTTTGAGGCGTACGCGGTGCGTACGTTGATAAAATTCAGACATCTCCGGC
>CAJMMH010000381.1 GCA_905214365.1 uncultured bacterium | reverse complement strand
CAGGAGGGGTACAAGCCCCTCCTGATAAACTGCGAAGCAGTTATTTGGTTATGAGTAGGTAGCGAAGCGGATTGCGAATATCCGCTTGACAGATGGAGTGTGCTTGAAAAAAAGCTTTTTAAACGCGCTCCAGATTGCGCAGCGCGTCATATAGGCAAAGTGCGCCGTAGCCGGTCTGCGGATTGGGTGAGGAAAATCCGGGAAACTGTCTGGCGGACCGGGCGAGGACGGCCTTCAGCTTTTCTCCGTAAAGATAGGGATCGTTTTTCCGTACAATTCCCCATTCCATCAGAAGCGCGGCGCTTCCGGCGGCAAGCGGGGAAGCAAAGGAAGTTCCGGTGACGGTCTGGTATCCGCCGCCGGGAGCCGGAGCGATAATATCGACGCCGGGAGCGAGCAAATCCGGTTTGCAGGTAGAAATTGTCCAGGCGTCGGGCCCGCGGCCGGAAAAGTCCGCAGGCTGCCGGTCTGTGCTGTCGTAAGCACCGACAGAGACTGCCTGGCTGGCTGTCGAAGGAATTGTGAGCGTGTTATAGGGAACCGGGGCGAGAAACCGGGTGGAGGTCTGGAGGATTCCTCCGCCGGGAAGCCACAGGTCGTACCGTCCGGACCGGATTGAAACCGGGGTCAGTTCCAGCTTCCAGATTCCGGAAGGCAGATACGAAGCATCCGGAATCATGTCAAGGAAGATTTCCTGCAGAAAGTGGTATGGCTGTGGCATCCCGTAATACACAATCAGGGAAACGCCAGGAAGGCGAAGACGCTGCGGCTCGCGTACCGGAGCGAGGGTGACAGCGGTCTGGTCGGGAGCAATGATCCGGATGGTAAATTCGTCCGCATAATTTTTCCAGAGCTGCAAATCAAGCGCGGGCTCTCTGGAGCCAATAGAAAATTCGACCATTTCGATGCGGGAGGAAATCATTCCGGAGGTATGAATTGGACTGATCCCTTCATTGCCGCAGCCGACAAAGACACTAGTACGTCCAAGTGCGGCTGCCTGGTTCAGAAAGGTTTCGGCAAGCGACGTCCCGGTATGGGAACCATAGTTATTTCCGAAGCTGATATTGAGAGCAAGCGGCATCTGAAGCGCGATTGCTTTCTCTACACAGTAATTAATACCCATCATCAGTTCAGAAGTACGCGGGAACGAGTTTTCTGATGGCGGCCGCATGTTTACCGCAATCAGCGAAGCCTGCCAGGCCGCGCCGCGAAACATGCCGCCGGATGCCGCTCCATTTCCGGCAGCAATCCCTGCGACTGCCGTACCGTGGCCGGAGGAATCCGGGACGACGGACTGTCCCAGACGCAGCGCAGCATTGATCTGCAGCTGCGTATATTCTGTTCCAATCGTATAGCCATCCGGCGGACTGCCGTTTTCTACTCCCTGGTCCCAGAAAAAGAGAATCCGGCTTGCGCCATCTTCGGAGACAAAATCCGGGTGAGCAGTATCCAAACCCGAATCAATGATGCCGACCAGTACACCCTGGCCGCTTAACGACAGCGGTGCAAGCCATGCCTGCCGGATGCAGGAGACAAGCGTTCCCTGGGAAACGGAGGAAAAAAGCCGCTTCGGAAGTTCAAGGAAGATCACGTCCTCAAGAGAAGCGACAAAAGGAATCCGATCCTTTGGCAGCGTGAGAATGGCATAGTTCTGCAGCAGCTGCGTGACAAAGATCTGCGGATCCAGTTCGGAGAGAAACTGAAGGCTGCGGGTTCCCTTCGCGATGATTTCCCACCGGCCGTCCGTCGTCAGCGCTCCATTCAGAATTGGAGATCGATTCCTTTCGCTCAAAGAGGCATCGTAGGCGAGATTAAGAAGATTATCCGCTTTCTGGGTATTCATAAACTCCTCCTGTTGATTGAAAATGCCGGCCTGCGCCGCAGGAGGGCAGTCTGCGTGCAGTGCAAAGAAAAAAATGTGTATCGGCTGCAGGCAGGACGATTCACGACCGTGGGGCATTGCGGTAAAACTGATAACAGCCTATGCCGCGGAGCAGAAAATATGACGAAAAAAAGAACGCATAAACAAAAGATGCGGCGCATATCTTATTGGAAGCCGGGCGCAGAGCGGACAAACGGATGTCTGGGCGGGAAAATCGGGGCATGCGGCCCGGCTATGAAATAAAATGTCAGAATATTCCATGGAAACCAGTAGAAATTCTGTTCGATTTATGCTATACTGTTTTTGATTCGGTGCAGAACTGCGCAGCGAAATGGATTGCGAGGATCCGTTTTGAACGGGCAAGGCAGACTGCGAAATTCAGGCACCTCCGACAAAAAATCCTCTCGCAAATCCAGG
>CAJMMH010000380.1 GCA_905214365.1 uncultured bacterium | reverse complement strand
GGCGAGACTCGGCGCAGAGGAGATGGGAAAAGAAAACCATGTCTATGCGCCGGCGTTTAAGCCGCAGGATATGGAAGAGTTGACAGCAATCTGCGACCATATCATTTTTAATTCGTTTTCCCAGTTTGAAAAGCACCGGGAAACCATTGCAGCGTGGAATCGGTCTCAGGAAGGACAGCAGCACCGCGTCAGCATTGGCATGCGTGTCAATCCGGAGCATTCCACGCAGGAGGGACACGCAATTTATGATCCGTGCGCGCCGGGATCGCGGCTTGGCGTAGTCCGGAGCCAGTTCCCGGATATACTGCCTCCAGAAATCGAGGGGCTTCATTTCCATACGCTCTGCGAACAGGACGCGGAGGATCTGGAAGCTACGTTTTTTGCATTTGAAGAGAAGTTCAGATCGTTTTTGCCCAGGCTGAAGTGGCTGAATCTCGGAGGCGGGCACCATATCACCAGACCCGGATATCGGATTGATATTCTGAAAAAGCTGATTGTCTCAATCCGGGAGAAGTATCACTTGGAAGTATATCTGGAGCCGGGAGAAGCAGTTGCGCTGAACGCCGGATATCTGGTGACCGAAGTGCAGGATGTGGTAAGAAACGGAATGGAAATTCTGATTCTGGACGCGTCAGCAGCCTGCCATATGCCAGATGTACTGGAGATGCCGTATCGTCCGCCGCTTCAGGACAGCGGCCTGCCGGGAGAAAAGCCTTATAATTACCGGCTTTCGTCTCTGACGTGTCTCGCTGGAGATGTAATCGGCGATTACAGCTTTGACCATCCGGTAAAGCCTGGCGACCGGCTAGTGTTTGAGGACATGGCGATTTATTCCATGGTAAAGAATAATACATTTAACGGAATCGGACTTCCGGCGATTATGCTGCTTCATGAAAATGGGGAGATAGAGTTGGTAAAGGAGTTCGGATACGACGAGTTCCGGCGCCGGCTGTCGTAAATGCATCCGGTTTTCCCAGTGACAGGGCAAAGAAAGTACCGGGACAACTCCGGATCAGATCGGAGAGTTTTTCTCATGCTGTCTGGGAAAATCGACCGCGGCGAAAGGCCGAGGGTGCGTATGAGCCAACGGGAAAGGAAATGATATGGAGTTAAAAGACAGTTTTCCGGCATCGGACGGATATTGGATGCCGGGAGAGTTTGAGCCCCATCAGGGCTGTATTCTGATCTGGCCGGAACGTCCGGGATCGTGGATCTACGGCGCAAAAGAAGCAAGAGAGGCGTTTGCAGAGGTGATTCGGGCAATTGCGCAGAGCGAGCCGGTTTACCTGGCAGTATCGGAAAATGGTCTGAAATCCGCTGCAAAAATGATATTCCAGGAAGATAGCCTGACGGAAACCGGTACGGATCGGACTGCGTATGATCCGGAGCAGAAAACCTGGAAGCTGCGCGCGGATGTGCAGACCGATGCCTGGCGCAGGCGGGTGACACTGTTTTTTGCAGAGACAGACGATGCCTGGGCACGGGATGTTGCGCCGACGTTTGTTGTGGGACCGATGGGCGTGCGTGCTGTGAACTGGGAATTTAATGCCTGGGGAGGAACGGTTGACGGGCTGTACGCTTCCTGGGAAAAGGATAACCGGTTTGCGGCGCTGTTTGCGAACCGGTTTGGCTTTGACTGGTACAATGCGGCTCCGTTTGTCCTGGAGGGCGGTTCAGTTCACAGCGACGGGGAAGGAACGTTGATGGTAACAGAGTCCTGTCTGCTGAGCAGCGGGCGGAATCCGCAGATGTCTAAAGCACAGATTGAAACGATGCTTCTGTGTTATCTCGGAGCAAAAAAGGTGCTCTGGCTTCCGCACGGGATCTGGCAGGATGAGACAAATGAACATGTGGATAATGTCTGTGCATTTCTGAAACCGGGAGAAGTCGTGCTGGCATGGACCGACAATACAGATGACCCGCAGTATCCGCTGTCGCAGGAAACGCTTTCCTATCTGGAGCAGGAAACAGACGCAAAGGGGCGGAAATTAGTCATTCACCGGATTCCGATTCCGGATTATCCGGTTTGTCTGACCAAACAGGAGGTTGATGGCTACCGCTTTGAAGAAGGAGAAGATGAGCGGCAGGAAGGAGAGCGGCTTGCGGCTTCCTACGTTAATTTCTATTTTTCCAATGAGGCGGTTGTAATGCCAGTATTTGGCGGAGAAAATGAAGAAAGTGACCGGCGCGCGGTTCGTCTGATGCAGGAATGGAATCCGGATCGTACGGTAATTCCGGTGCCTGCAAGGGCAATTTTAGTCGGCGGCGGAAATATTCACTGCATTACGCAGCAGATTCCCCGGAAAAACAGCTGGATAAGAGCGAGAGC
>CAJMMH010000379.1 GCA_905214365.1 uncultured bacterium | reverse complement strand
CCCACATCAACGAAAATAAAATCCTGCCCCGGATAGCTTTTGCTCTCATAAGCATAATTTCCCATGAAAGCAAAAACGCTGTACGTCACAATTTGGGCAAAAGATACCGCAAATTGGGACGTACAGATTTCGGGAATGCTTTTTCAAACACGCTCTGATACTGCCATTATAACATCAATACGGAATTTTGCACAGCGAATTTTGTCAGAACCTCATTTCGTGTTTGATTGCTGCAGTCAATACCTGCGCAGTGATCCAGGATGGATTCCATACCTGCATCCCGCCGCGGTAACGGTCCATGTATTTCAGAATTAACGGATATCTTACCTGGAAGTAGTTGGTCTGATAATATTGCTCTCCCTGCTCACCGGTTACCTCATAGCCCCATTCTCCCGGCCTGGTACAGATTCCATAGGTAAGCGCGTCTCTGACATGTCCCGCAATCCGTGACAGCAGCCGATTTCCGGTCGCCTCTCCGAAACGGGTCATTTCCGCCACTGGGAAAAAGACGTCCAGATGGTGATTCTGTACACTGACGCCCGGCCATCCCGTCGTCCGGAAGCCTCTTTCCGCGCACTGACTGCCCGGCTGGAATCCGGTTTCCCAGAGGAATACAAAGGTTGCAATCCATTCGCCCGATAACTGCGCCCACTCCCGGTAGCAGTCTTTTCCGGTCAGCTCATACAAAAGCGCTGCTGTCGTAAAGAAATAGATGCCGGCCTCCTTATCCTCGCAGCCCGCGTCCATGGTTGCCCGCGCAAACGGACGCTCAAAAGTATCCATGTGATATGCCGCGTATCGCTGATACCTTGTTTCCGCCGCCTGCAGAAGCTCCCGGTCGTCAAAATATGCCGCTGCCATCGCAAGTGCCTGTACGCACGGCATTCCCGCCGCGCACAGAATCGCTTCCGCAGGTTTTCCGGCCGTTGTCCACGCCTTCGGATACACACCATCCGCCGTCTGCACGGCCGGTTCCAGAAAGAAGCGGCAGGCTCTCTGCACTGCGTCCTCCCATCCGTCCGGAATTGCCGCCTTATGCTTCCGAAGCAGCTGCATCAGCTCCAGCAGGTCGCTGATACATTCTCCTGCAATTCTTGATCCAAGCGGCGCGTCCGCTTCGTTCATATCTCCGGCCCACTGCTTCCTTTCCAGCTGATAATAGCCGCAGAACAGCCCCGGTATCGCGCTTTCTCCGTTTTTTACAAAGAAATCAGCCGCGCGGATTCCACGCTCCAGACGCGCCGAATCATGTTCCGCGAATCCAAGCGCGCAGTCGCACCACGCCAGCTTTAAGGACTGTCCGGTCCAGCCATACAGGAAATACTCCGGGCGACCGGATATATTTCCAAATGAATTGGCCGCGCCGAATGTCAGATAGCCGCAGCAGGAATCGTCCTCATAAAAGCGGCTGTCCAGCACATGCTTTTTCAATTGGATAATTTCGCTCTGTGAATGACACGGAATGGTCCGCGGATTCAGGTTCCGGATTCCGATTTCCAGCAGACTGCGGAATCCCCTGCCCTCTTTCTCCTGAACCCCCCAGGAAAGAATACATGTTTTTTCTAACGAAGCTCCAGGATGCAGCGTGCGGTAACCCTGTCTCCACGCAATCGGCGTGCAGCGGCCGCCGTAGCAGACATCCTTCACTCCGTTAAACATCAGAACGCCGCTTGTCAGTACAATCTGCTGTCCCGCTTCCTCATGCAGCGCGCCGATTGCCCAGTATTCGCTGTCCCAGCCTTCCTTCACCTGCGGCACGGAAAGACAGGTCAGATACGGATATTCCCTCTCTGATTTCCACTCGACATTGACAGCAGGCACCGGAAGACGGTGTTCTTCCACAATCGTTCCCTTTCCGGGTTCGGTTCCGATCTTCGGGACAAGCCGTTCCGGATCCGCCGACGGGTTATCATTGTAAATCAGATGAGGAATCGTTATTTTCGCTTTTTCCGTTTCCAACACCGTCAATGACAGGCCTCCCGCAAAGCGATGCAGCTCCCTCTCCCTGCTGTCAAAGGTAAACGTAAGCGCAAGCATTCCCTGCGTCTCCCGGATCAAAATCTTTGCGTTTACCTCATCTGTGCACATACATATTTCAAATGTATCTCCGGATTCTCTGACTGTCAGCTCCTTCCAGACCGTACTGCTGCAGTCCCAGGAAATGCTGGTTGAATACCAGAGCAGCTGATCAAGACGGACGCTGTAAATTTCCTTTTCTCCGGCAAACAGCCGCAGCGTTTCCCTGTTTACCTCCGCATATCCGTGTTCCGTATTCCATCTCATACGGCTTGTCCCTCCGTTTTTCTTTTATGTGCTCTCGGAATCTCGTTTTACCTGAATTTGCGAGAGGAT
>CAJMMH010000378.1 GCA_905214365.1 uncultured bacterium | reverse complement strand
CCCACTGCTTATTGCTCTTCGCAATGGAAGCAGGGGACTTCCTTGATTTGTTAAACACGCTCTAAACTGTATGTCTAAGCAGAGCGAACGCCCAGATTACGAATACAGTCAGCAATTGCGTGAATACCACCGGTGCAAAGTAACTGGCTTTCATATGACGATATATTCTGGAAAACACATCGGGTCCCATCGCCTTAAATGAAAGGATGGGTACCACATGACGGAAGAAAAGAAGAACCCGACGGGCATAGATGCTGCGCTGCAGCGTCCGAACTATAAGAAAGAGCTGATCGGGATTATCCGGAGCAACACGTCTCCGAAGATCCTGCAGGAGCGCCTTCTTGACTACCATGAAAACGATATTGCTGATATTTTTGATCAGCTGACGTCTCCGGAGCGCCAGAAGCTGTACCGCACGCTGGACAACGAAGTGCTTTCTGATATTTTTGAATATCTGGAACATCCGGAAATTTATTTTAATGAATTAAACGCACGACGGAAGGTTGATCTGCTTTCCGAAATGGACGCCGATAAAGCGGTTTATGTTCTGAAGCATCTGGGAAAGGAAGAACGCGCTACTCTGGTTGATCTGATCGACGATGAGTCCAGACGTGATATTGTCCTGATTGCTTCCTTCGATGAGGAAGAAATCGGAAGTATCATGACAACCAATTTTATCGAAATCCATACCGGCCTGACGGTCCGGCAGGCGCGCAGCGAGCTGGTTGCTCAGGCTGCTGAACATGATAACATTTCCACAATTTATGTTGTCGATGAATCGCATACGTTCTACGGTGCAATTGATCTGAAGGATCTGATCATTGCCCGTGATACCGTTCCTCTGGAGGATCTGATCACAACCTCTTATCCATACGTTTACGCGCAGGAAAACATCAGCGAATGTATCGACCGTCTGCGCGATTATTCTGAGGACTCGATCCCTGTTCTCGATAACAACAATCAGCTGCTCGGTGTCATCACGTCTCAGGACCTGGTACAGTTAATCGATGATGAGATGGGTGATGACTACGCAAAGTTAGCAGGTCTTGCTTCTGAAGAGGAACTAAATGAACCGCTCCGCCAGAGCGTAAAGAAGCGTCTGCCCTGGCTGATTATCCTGCTTGGTCTCGGCATGGTTGTCTCCAGTGTCGTCGGCATGTTTGAGCATGTCGTTGCGCAGCTGACCATTGTTATGCTGTTCCAGTCCCTGATCCTGGACATGGCCGGAAACGTTGGTACGCAGTCTCTGGCTGTTACCATCCGTGTCCTCGTTGATGAGACGCTGACAACCCGTCAGAAACTGGGGCTTGTCTGGAAGGAAACGCGGGTCGGTTTCATCAACGGCGTTTTGCTCGGAACGCTCTCGTTCTTTGCAATCGGAGCCTATATTTACTTCTTCAAACAGCCGTCATTTTCCTTCGCGTTTGCGATCTCCGGCTGCATCGGCATTGCGCTTCTGCTCTCCATGGTTATTTCCGGACTCTGCGGAACCGCGATTCCTATGATCTTCAAAAAGCTTGGATTTGACCCGGCTGCCGCTTCCGGCCCGCTGATCACCACGCTGAACGACTTAACTGCCGTTATCTCCTACTACGGTCTGGCATGGATCTTCCTGATCCAGGTTCTGCATCTGGCAGACTGACAACAGGAATCCATTGATCGGCCAGGAGCATGGGCAGCCGCAAAATCATCCAAAACAGATGATTGAGCGGCTGCCCTTTCTTTTGCAAAAATGCTTTACACAGTTTCCCTGAAACAGATACCATGACTGCGCAATTGCAATAGCCGTTTTATCTTTCATTTTCTGCATACGTTCCGGCCGTCTGTTCCATACTTTTACTGTCAGGTTTCATCCTACGGAACCGAAAAAGGAGGACCTTTTATGCGTCGCCGGATCTTTCCCGAAAATTTTTTCCTTTGCGGCCTGGTCGGTCTGTTTCTTGAAATTGCATTTACTGGCTGCGGAGCCGCCCTGAACCACGACTACCGCCTGACCGGACATTCTTCGGTTCTGATGTTTCCGATTTACGGCGCGGCCGCGCTGATCGGACCGGTATCCCGCCTTCTTCGCCGCGCAACACCTATTCTGCGCGGAATAATCTATATGACCGGCATTTTCTGCGCGGAATTTTTCAGCGGCCGTTTTCTGAAAAAACGAGGAATTTGTCCCTGGGACTACAGCGGCGAACCGTCCAATATCCAGGGGCTGATCCGCCTGGATTACGCGCCGCTCTGGTTTCTGACCGGTCTGCTTTTCGAGCGTCTTCTGCGCCCTGGATTCCCGTCCGGATCTGTGCCAAAATCCATTTGAAAACTGTGCGCCGCATTCTCGTTACTTCAGTGATGAGTTAGGCGCACTC
>CAJMMH010000377.1 GCA_905214365.1 uncultured bacterium | reverse complement strand
ACGCAATCTGCAGTGTCTGACTGACTTCGTCTTCGCTGCCGGAAATAAACAGAAGAAGGATATTCTTTCCCTGGACAAGCAAGATAACTGCGATCAGCACCGAAGTAACAAAAGCGATCAGAAGTGCTGAGCGCAGCCCTTCGCGGATCCGGTCTGTTTTTCCGGCACCGAGATTCTGACCGGTATAGGTGACCATGGCAAATCCATAAGAGGTTGCCGCAATTTCCAGGATGCCGTACAGCTTGTTAGTTGCAGTAAATCCGGCAATGAACAGAACGCCGTAGCTGTTGACCAGATATTGGACAAACATGCTTCCGACTGCGATGATAAAATTCTGAAACGCCATCGGAAGTCCAAGAAGCATCAGCCGTCCGCTTCGCTTCGCGTCAAACGCAAAGTCTGGACGGGAAGGACGCAGACAGGAAATGCTCCGGATGACGAAGAAGCAGTAAAGAACGGAAACCGCCTGGGCAATCAGTGTTGCGGCGGCAGCTCCGGCGATGCCCCAATGAAAGACACAAACAAATAGAAGGTCCAGCGTAATATTGACGCAGGCCGCTACGATCATGGAATACAGCGGAGTCCGGCTGTCGCCGACCGAGCGGAGCATGCAGGCCATCAGATTATAGGCTGTGATAATAGGAATGCCGGAAAACATGATGCGCAGATACAGCATCGTGCGCGGCAGGATGCTCTGCGGCGTATCAAGAAGACGAAGAACCGGCTCTGCGGCTGCCTGAAAGCCAAATGTCATGGCAATCGCAAGGAGAATCGATAAAAGGATACTGCTGCCGATAGTTTTTCGGAGCGCACGCTCGTCGCCCGCGCCGAATTCCTGCGCCATGCGGATTGAGAATCCCTGGGTCAGCCCCTGAATTGTACCGAGATACATCCAGTTGATTGGTTCCGCCGCACCGAGCGAAGCAAGCGCGTCAACGCCGAGCGCCTGTCCGACAATAATCGTATCGACAACGGGATAAAGCTGTTGAAACACATTGCCAAACATCAGCGGAAGAGAAAACAGAAGAATCAGCTTCAGCGGATTTCCTTCTGTCATACTTTTCGTGTGCATCTTACATTACCTCCCGGATCATTGTGAGCTCTTCTTCCCAGATACAGTACAGAGGATCATGTGCCTGAACATGAGCAGATACCTCCTCCAGTGGCATCCAGCGCACTGACTCCACTTCGCTTTCCTGAAGGGTCAGACCTGTTTCATCCACCGGTTTCTGATACAAGTAAACCGCGCTGATTTCCCGGTTGCGGAATGGTCTTCCGTAGAAGGTGTCTTCGCAGTATCCGCGGTGAAAGCCGAGAAACTGCAGGTCTTCGGGTGCGGCGGAAATACCGAGCTCTTCGTAAAGCTCCCGCAGCGCACCCGAAAGAAAGTCCTGTCCGGCAGAAAGATGACCGGCGGAAGAGATATCATAGCAGCCCGGATGCGCGTCTTTGTGGGCGCTCCGCTTCTGTAAAAGAAGTGAAATGCTGCCGCCGGCTTCCCTGCGGGCGATCCAGATGTGCGCGGTTCCATGCAGCGAGCCGTCCTCGTGAGCAACCTGCCGTTCGCGTACAACGCCGGTCGGCTTCCCGTTTTCATCCCTGATATCAAACAGTTCCAGAGCCGCTCCATCCAGAACCGCTTCGCATAACCGGTCATCTTCATAACAGAGTTTCAGAGAAAAGAACGGACGGCCGGTATCGAGCAGACGCAGGAAAATGCGGTCACCCTCCCAAAGAGAAAGTGAAAGAAGCTTTTCACGGGGGATCCAGCGAAGCTCTCCTTCACTGCAGTCAGAAAGCGTTCCCTCAAAGCCATCCGCCGTATATAAAAACATATATTCACAGTAATTTCCCGGATTGGAGCAGAACGTCACAATGCCGCGGAAGCTCCAGTGCGTCAGAGTCAGACCTGTTTCTTCCTTCACCTCACGGATTAGGCAGTCCTCCGGACTTTCCCCGGCTTCTAAGTGACCGCCGACGCCAATCCACTTTCCTTTATTGATATCATGCTGCTTTTTTACACGGTGCAGCATCAGATATGAATCTTTTTCTTCTATATGACAAAGCGTTGTCAGTTCCATAACTCCTCATTTCTCCGGCTAAAGGGCGGTATCCGCCCCGGACGGCATATCAGGCATTTCGCCTGTGCGTTAATTCTGCAACAGCGGCAGACGCAGGAAACCTGCAGACAACCGCGGCACTATCATTATACCAGAGAATCCCGGACCCGTCAGCTGATTTCGGCAAAATTTTATAACCGGCAGCAAATTTGGATCTTTGCGAAATGCGGAAAATATGGTATGCTAATAATAAAATGTACTCTCGGAGTCTCTTATGCACCTGTCTTTGCGGCGGATTTTCCGCCGGAAATGTCTGCATTTCATCA
>CAJMMH010000376.1 GCA_905214365.1 uncultured bacterium | reverse complement strand
CCGCAAAGGCAGGTGCATAAGAGATTCCGAGAGTACATTACATCTGTGCTCTCGGAATCTCGTTGTGCCTGAATTTGAAATTTCGAGAGTACATTACATACTCAGCGGATTATACGCCTTCTCATGCGCAATGTCAGTTTCTTCCCCGTGTCCCGGATACACTACGGTATCGTCCGGAAGCTTCAGTAATGTCTGAACCGACTCCTTGATCTGCGCGAAGCTGCCGCCCGGAAAATCAGTTCTTCCATAGCTTTCCCGAAACAGCGTATCGCCGGAAAACAGGACATGCTCATCCTCAAGATAATAGCTCATCCCTCCCTGGGTATGCCCAGGTGTATAAAGCGCAAGGATTTCTTTTCCCGCAATAGTCAATACCTGACGGTTGCGAATCAGGATATCCGCTTTCAGCGTATACGGCTCTGCCCACAGTCCGGACAGGTTGGCTCTGGCATCAGCCAGAAGGCCTGTTTCCTTTTCCCCTGCATAGACCGGAATGCCGTAGCGCTCCCGGAGCTCTCCTGCCGCCATCATATGATCAAAGTGTCCGTGTGTCAGCAGAACCGCCTCCGGCTTTACTGCGTATTTCTGAATTGCCGCAACGATTCTCGCCGCGTCTGCCGCCGGATCAATAACAAAGCCAGCACCGGATGCCTCGTCAAATACCAAATAACAATTTGTCTCGATTTCACCGAGAACCAGTGTCTCTATCCTCATACTGATTTCTTCCTTTCTCAGCGCATGTTTAAAATCAGCTTTCTGCAAGATGTGCGTCACAATTTGCGGGAATGATTTTCCAAACACGCTTTCATAACCTTCGGCTGCGGCCGATAGATAAAATATGGGAAGCCGCGCGCTGCAGCTCCCCACACATCTGCCCCATCAGCCGGTGGAGCGCTCAATATCGATTACACCCGGAACTGCCCGCAGCCTCTGAATCAGCTGGTTCAGCTCCTCAACCCCTCCGATATCAAATGACATATTAATCGTCGCGGTTCCCTGCCTGCTTGTCTTGGAATTCATCGAAGTAATATCAATCTGCCGCTCGGTAAAGACCTTGGAAATATCAACAAACATGCCGATGCGGTTGTTGCAGTAGATCTTGATCTCCGCTAAGAACTTCTCAGTCGGAAGAAGGCTGTCCTGCTGCCACTCGGCGTCAATCAGCCTGCTCTTCTCGCTGTCGGGAAGCATCATGATGTTGACACAGTCGGTACGGTGAATGGAAATGCCGCGCCCTCTGGTGACAAAGCCGACAATTTCATCGCCCGGAACCGGCGAACAGCAGCGTGAAAAACGTACAGCAACATCATCCACGCCCTTGACCACAATTCCGTTCTTGCTGCGCGGCTTCTTTTGCTTTTCCTTCGCGGCATCCGCATCCGCGTTTACACCCGCGATAACGTCCACGTCGGTTATCTTCTTTTTCTCGCTCTCCTGATACAGATCAATCAGCTTGTTGACAACCTGACCTTCCTTCAGCCCGCCGTGACCGACAGCCGCCAAAACAGACTCCCAGTCGCAGAAACCATACTTCGCGATAACCTTCTTCTTAAACTCCGGTCTGGTCAGGACGCCAATATCGTAGCCCTTGCCCTTGGCACAGCTTGTTACCAGATCCTTGCCCCGGAGAATGTTGTCTTCCTTCAGTTCCTGCTTGAACCACTGGTTGATCTTGTTCTTCGCCTGCGAGGTTTTTACAATCTTCAGCCAGTCGCGGCTTGGACCGCGGGAATTCTGGGACGTGATGATCTCAATCCGGTCTCCGTTCTGAATCCGGTAATCAATCGGAACCAGTTTATCGTTGACCTTTGCGCCGACCATACGGTTTCCGACTGCTGAGTGAATGCTGTAGGCAAAATCGATCGGCGTGGAACCGGCCGACAGGTTCTTGACATCGCCGGACGGCGTAAAGCAGTAGACGTTATCGGAAAACAGATCCAGGTCCGTCTTAACCATGTTGACGAACTCATGGTTATCATCGACGTCCTTCTGCCACTCCAGAATCTGGCGCAGCCACGACAGCTTTTCTTCCTCTGCGCTCACCGCCGTGTCGCCGGAACCCCGCTCCTTATACTTCCAGTGGGCGGCAATTCCATACTCCGCGGTGCGGTGCATCTCATACGTACGGATCTGAATTTCAAAAGGCTGACCGTTCTTCGCGATCAGCGTCGTATGCAGTGACTGATACATGTTGGGCTTCGGCATCGCGATGTAGTCCTTGAAACGCGCCGTGATCGGATG
This sequence comes from uncultured bacterium, assembly GCA_905214365.1. Classification (GTDB taxonomy): domain Bacteria; phylum Bacillota; class Clostridia; order Lachnospirales; family Lachnospiraceae; genus Anthropogastromicrobium. The sequence continues at coordinate 148 of CAJMMH010000376.1, read as the reverse complement.
GTACATCTCGTGAATGACACCAAGCGCCGCGTAGCAGTCCTTGACGGTCTTTACAATGACACGCACTGCAAAGATATCGTAAATCTGGTCCAACGTTTTATCCTGATTCACCATTTTCTTATAGATACTGAAGAAATGCTTTACCCTT
>CAJMMH010000375.1 GCA_905214365.1 uncultured bacterium | reverse complement strand
CCGCCCCATACAATGCTGAGATCTCCGTAGATCACGCTGCTGCGGCTGACGATATTGCCGTATTTGATATACATAAACAGCGTCTCGATCAGATCTCCCAGGAAACCGCCGATAAAAAACAACGCAATCAGCTTATAAAAACTGTTTCCCTGGGCAAATACCGTTGTTTTTTTCTTCTCGACTTTCTTTTTCGGATCGACCTGCGGATACGCCCGCATCATACGGCGCTCCACAATTCCGGTAATTGAACGTCTCAGACCGATAGAAACCTGTTCAAGGTTCTGATTGATTGCCTCAATCGTTCCAGGATGCTTACGAAGCCGCAGCAGCGCGATAACAGTTCCGATCAGATCGCAGCCGGTCAGCCCCGCCAATGCAAGAACCGCACACCAGGATATCGGTCCCGGAATCAAATGGATAATCCGGTGAAGCAGCGGATTGCCGATCATCACAAGAATCAGCCCGAATCCCCCCCAAAACAGGGAAAACTTTGCGCATACATATCCGTCCGCGTTCCATTTTTCTTCAGAATAATCCCACCATTTCTGATGAAAAATTGCCTGCAGCAGATGTCCGGTAACAAATTCCACAAAGGTTGCCACAACCAGACTTCCGATAAACAGAAAGACCGGCTGATCCCTCAGATCTCCGAACAAAACAGTAACCGCAACTGCGCTGACGCCATAAATCGGACAGAGTGGACTGTTCAGAAATCCTTTATTTACCAGTTTCTTTTTCCGGCATACGGTAAATACAACCTCCAGGCACCATCCGGCAAAGCTGTAAATAAAAAAATACCACAGTAAATCTCTGATTGCTCCAGTCACCCGTTTATTCCCCCTATGTTCAGCTTCAGAATTCCTTCCCGGATCTGTTGATTCGTACGCATGGTTTCCAACACAGCAGCCGCGTCTGATCCCCCGCCCTGCAGCGGAGGCTCTCCGCACAGATCAATTCCAATTACCGCAGCCGCGCTTTTGCTGATCTTTGCGAGCAGCGCAAGCGCCTCGTCTGGTGTCATTGTTCCCTGCGTCCATCCGGTCGCGCAGAATGCCGGATCCAGAATATCTTTATCAAACGATATGTAAACCTGTTCTCCGCTTACCTTCTGCAGAACGGTATCCATTTTCTGCTTCAGCGCATCCTCTGTCAGATGATGCACCCGCGCCGCAAGAGCCGGATCAATCTCCGGCTCCGCTTCGGGCGGTCCGATCAGAATTACCTGATTCATCAGCGGCAGTGTCTCTAACGCCCGCATAAGCCAGCTTCCGCAGGACAGCAGCCCCGCGCCAAACGCGCTTTCCTGCATATCCGTATGATGATCCATCATCACAAGCGTAAATGGTGTCCGGATCTGTTCGAGCCAGAATAAACTGACATAATGATAGTCCCCGGAATCAATCCAGTGCAGCGCATTCAGCGGCAGACGCGAAACTGCTGCGCGTATCTGCGCTTCCGCCCCTTCTCCGCAGAAAAACTTGGTTTCAGAAAGTCCGGTCAGATCTGTGCAGTGCACTCCGGAAAAAAGGTCCGGAGTATACTGCTGATAAATACCGGACAAACTAATTATCTCTTCTCTCATTCTTTGTGAAACCTCCATGTTTTTCTGACGTGCTCTCAGAATCACGCTGCACCTGATTTTGCGGAAGTACATAATTTGCGGACAGATACCGCGTTCTGCTTGCTCTGCATTTTACTATACAATAGAACATTCTGAAAAGCAACCGGTTTCATAAAACCTTAAGAGTTACCATTCTATTACGCAGTTTTGACGCGGTTCAACTGCCTTTTCCTGCAAAGCGATTGCCTTATCTGTCCGCTTTTTCTGCTTTTGCCGCCTTCTCGGACAGCTCGGTTGTCACTAGCTTCTCATACGGAACCCGCTCTTTGAGTTCTCCCGCGTCCTCCAGAATATCCTGCAGCAGTTCAAAGCTTTCCTTTTTGAAAACGGTATCCTCTTTCCAGGTATCCTGTTCCAGATATCGTCCGACAATTTTTGTCAGCGTATCTTTCTCAGTTTCTTTAAACTGCGGCGCGATCACTGCAGCAATTTCCTCCGCGGTATGTGAATTTACATAATTCATGCCCTTCTGAATGGCGTTGACAAATTGCTGCGCCTGCTCCTTATGAGCCGCAAGCCAGCTTTTCCTTACACAATACGCAGTATACGGAACATATCCGGACTCTACGCCGAGCGACGCGACAACCACGCCATCCCCGGACGCTTCCAGTCCTGCCGCGTACGGTTCAAACTCAACGGTGAAATCTCCCTGACCGCCGGAAAACGCCGCCGCGGTCGATCCGAAATCAATGTTCTGAATCAGATCCAGCTCTGATGGACGGATTCCCTTCTGCTTCAAAATACATTCAAATACCATCTGCGGCATGCCGCCCTT
>CAJMMH010000374.1 GCA_905214365.1 uncultured bacterium | reverse complement strand
TGCAATTGATGTGCCGGATATTGAGGCATTTTTTAAGGTATTTGAAGAGGCGCTTATAGCGACAGGCGTAGCGGTTCCTGTACGTTACCTGAAAGAATCCTGAAGAAACACGCTCTAGGAAAAGGAGAGATACATGAAAACGGTATATACTTGCTTTTGTACGGATGTGATCCATGAAGGTCATCTGAATATTATTCATGAGGCGGAAAAATATGGTGAAGTGATTGTCGGTGTGCTGGCTGATGAGGCGATGGTGCGTTTTAATCATTTCCCGTCAATTTCATTTGAGAAACGTTTGGAGATGATAAAGGAGCTTCCGGGCGTCAGTCGGGTGGTTGTTCAGAGGGAAATCATGTATGACGCGATTGTGGAGCAGCTTCATCCGGATTATATTATCCATGGAGATAACTGGAAGACAGAGCCTCTGAAAGCGCTCCGTGACAATGCGGAGAAGCTTCTTTCCGCGTATGGCGGAGCTGTGATTGATGTTCCATATACTTACAATGAAAATGTCAGACGGACTGATGTAAAGCTTCGTGAGCGTCTGGCAGTTCCGGAGTATCGCCGCGGCCGTCTGCGCCGTTTGCTTGAACTGTGTCCGGTGGTAAAGACCATTGAAGTACACGATGGTCTGACCGGCCTGATTGCGGAGAAGACTATTGTAGCCAACAATGGCGAGCTGGATCAGTTTGACGCAATGTGGATCAGTTCCCTGTGCGATTCTACAGCAAAGGGAAAGCCGGATATTGAGTTGGTCGATATGACTTCCCGGTTTCGTACCATTGACGATGTCATGGAGGTTACGACCAAGCCGATTATCTTTGACGGAGATACCGGCGGCATGATTGAACATTTTGTATATACGGTGCGTACCTTGGAGCGTATGGGTGTGTCCGCAGTGATCATTGAAGATAAGGTCGGTCTGAAGAAAAATTCGCTGTTCGGCGCAGAGGTTCAGCAGACGCAGGACAGCATTGAGCATTTTTGCAAAAAAATTGAGGCAGGAAAGCGGGTACAGCTGACAGATGACTTTATGATTATTGCCAGAATTGAGAGTCTGATTCTGGAGCAGGGAATGGAGGATGCGTTAGCCCGTGCGAGAGCTTATGTAAAAGCGGGGGTGGACGGTATTATGATTCACAGCCGTAAAAAGGATCCGACAGAGATTTTTGCATTCTGTGATCAGTTCCACAGCGAGTATCCGGATGTACCGATTGTTGTTGTTCCAACGACATTCAATGCAACGACGGAGGAAGAGCTTGCGGCGCATGGCGTAAGTATTGTGATTTACGCAAACCAGCTGATCCGCAGCGCATTTCCGGCTATGGAGCAGACAGCAAAGGATATTCTGACGCACCACCGGGCAAAAGAAGCAGATGAACGCCTGATGCCGATTAAACAGATTCTGACGCTGATTGATGAACTGTAACAAGACATGCAATCCTCTCGCAAATTCAGGTACAACGAGATTTCGAGAGCACATGAAAAGAAAAGGGAGAGAAAAAGAAAGATGGAAATTGCAGTGCTGATGGCTTCCGGACTTGGAACCAGAATGCTGCCTCTGACAGAAACGTGTCCGAAACCGCTGATTCCGGTCAATGGAAAACCGATGATCGAAACTGTGATTGAAGGGCTGCTGAAGCGGGGAGTGGCAGAAATTTATATTGTGGTCGGATATAAAAAGGAGCAGTTTTCCTATCTGAAACAGACATATCCCCGTATTGTTCTGATTGAAAATCCGGATTATCAGACTGTAAACAACATTTCCTCTATTTACTATGCGAGAGATGTGATGCGGACAGCGGACTGTTTTGTGTGTGAAGCGGATCTCTATCTGGCGGATCCGGATCTTTTTGCGGCAACGCCGGATCATTCCTGCTATTTTGGACGGATGACCAAGGGACATTCGGAGGATTGGGTGTTCGATCTGAATGCGGATGGAAGGATCACAAGAGTCGGCAAAGCAGGTGATGACTGCTATAACATGGTTGGCCTTTCCTTTCTGAAGCAGAAAGACGCGTGCGAGGTTGCCGATGCGGTAACGCGCATCTGGAAGACGCCTGGATATGAGACTATGTTCTGGGATGAAGTGGTAAATCTGGATCTGGATCGGCTGGATCTTTCAATTTGTCCGGTGCAGGAGGGGCAGATCACAGAGATCGACACGCCGGATGAACTGGAAGCAGTCTGCCGCAGAATGCGCGGCGGAGCGGACGTAAAAAATGCGGACAAAGAACCGGACAGCGGAGAATGGAATCAGGAGGTAAAGACAGAATGAAGGTGGAAACATTGACTGAAATTCTTGGAGCAGATTTCTATACCGGAGTGCCGGACTCTCAGTTGAAAGCGCTCTGCAATTATCTGATTCATACCTACGGGACAGATCCGAAGCACCATATCAT
>CAJMMH010000373.1 GCA_905214365.1 uncultured bacterium | reverse complement strand
CAGTTGTTATTTTAAAAAAAATATGATAAAAACACAGGTAAGAGCTGATGGGATAAAGCAGGCACAGACTCATGAAGCCGGTGGAAGAGATGCGGTAAGAAGCTGAGTCCTGCGGAAAAGGCAGCAGAATACAAAGATAATGGAGGTTTACAAAATGGCAATTCAGTGGAATGAGAATGAGCAGCTGTTTGCGCTGCACACGAAACACACCTCATATCTGATGGCAGTGGCGGATCAGGCGTATCTGGGACATGTTTATTATGGGAGACGACTGAGCAAAGCGCAGGGAAGCTATCTGCTCCGCACAAAGGAAGGCGCGTTGGTTCCGTCGGTGCGTGCACGGGAGAAGCTGTCGTTTTTAAACAGCTTTCCGATGGAGTACCCATCGTTTGGAACCGGCGATTTCCGCGAGACCTGTCTGGTTGTGCGGACTGCGGCGGGGCATCGTGCCTGTGAGCTGCATTATGACAGTTATCAGATTCTTCCTGGAAAGCCGAAGCTGGAAGGGCTTCCGGCTTCGTTTGGAACTGAATCAGATTGCCAGACGCTTGCAATTATGCTGAAGGATGCGGTGATCGGGCTGAAAGCAACGCTTCTGTACAGCTGCTTTGAGGATGCCGATGTTGTGACAAGAAGCGTAATTCTGGAGAACGAATCTGATCAGCCGCTGTACCTGGAGCAGGTGCTGAGTACATGTCTGAATCTGGAGAATGACAAAAACTTTGAGATGATTACACTGAGCGGAACCTGGGGAAGAGAGCGCAACCCGATCCGCAGGCCGATTGTACGGGGACGGCAGGGCGTATCTTCTGCGCGCGGCGAAAGCAGTCATCAGGAAAATCCGTTCCTCGCGTTAGTATCGGAGGGAACGAATCAGGAGATGGGGGAAGCGTATGGCTTCAACTTTGTATATTCCGGAAATTTCCTGGCACAGGCAGAGGTATCGCAGTCGGAGGATGTCCGCGTGATCATGGGAATTAATCCAGAGGGCTTTGAGTGGAAGCTCAATCCGGGCAAATGCTTTACGGCTCCGGAGGTCGTGATGGTGTACAGCGCGCAGGGAATCGGCCGGATGTCCCGCACCTACCATGATTTTTACCGCTGTCATCTGATCCGCAGCCCGTATCTGAACAAGGAGCGCCCGATTCTGATTAACAATTGGGAGGCGACTTATTTTAACTTCAATACGGAAAAGCTGATTGCCATTGCAAAGGAGGCAAAGTCCTGCGGCATCGAGATGCTTGTGATGGATGACGGATGGTTCGGAAAGCGCAATGACGATAACAGCTCCCTTGGTGACTGGAAGGTAAATGAAGAGAAGCTTCCGGGTGGACTGAAGTATCTGGTCGATCAGGTTAACGCGGTCGGGATGAAATTCGGTATCTGGTTTGAGCCGGAAATGATTTCACCGGATTCTGATCTGTACCGCGCGCACCCGGACTGGGCGATTCAGGTTCCGGGCAGAGAACCCTCTCTGTGCCGCAATCAGTTGGTGCTGGATTTGTCCCGGAAGGAGATCCGTGATTATGTATATGAGAGTGTGGCGGCTGTTTTGCGCAGTGCCAACATCGAGTATGTGAAGTGGGATATGAACCGCCAGCTGTCGGATGTCGGCAGCTTCGGACTTGCGCCGGACTGCCAGGGAGAGCTGTACCACCGTTATGTGCTGGGCGTGTATGAGCTGCAGGAGCGTCTGATTACAGAGTTTCCAAATCTTCTTCTGGAGAACTGCTCCGGAGGCGGCGCGCGGTTTGATCCTGGTATGCTGTATTACAGTCCGCAAATCTGGTGTTCGGACGATATGGATATTGCAGAGCGTCTGGTGATCCAGGAGGGAACGGCGATCTGCTATCCGCTGTCCTGCATGGGCGCGCATGTCGGCGCGTCGCCGTGCCATACGACCGGAAGAGTTACTTCATTTGAGACCCGCGGCATAACCGCGCTGGCTGGAACCTTTGGCTATGAGCTTGACGTTACAGCAATTCCGAAGGAGGATCGGGATCAGATTCCGGGACAGTGCGAGGCTTATCATAAGTATCATCCGCTGATTGCGTCCGGCGATTACTACCGTATCGCGTCCTATTATGAAAATCATACCTGGGACTGCTGGGAGATCGTATCCAAGGATCAGTCAGAAGCGCTTGTGACCTGTGTGGAGGTATGGAACCGCCCGAATTATCCGAGCCGTACCATCCGCCTGCAGGGACTGATACCGGACGCAATGTACCGTCTGGAGGACACGGATGAGGTATATCCGGGCGATCTGCTGATGTATGGCGGATACCTGCAGAAGCGCGCGTCCGGGGATCAGAAGGGAACACTTCTGCATTTTGTAAGGTGCAGCGAAGAATAAGCGGCTGTGTAAAGACAGCGCATGGAATTATAAGGGGCGAAGGGGCGCAGT
>CAJMMH010000372.1 GCA_905214365.1 uncultured bacterium | reverse complement strand
AGGATGCGGCCAGAGTGGGTACTATGGAAATGCCGGTGAGGGCAGCCGCCAGAAAAATAGAACATTGTTTGAAAAATGGTTTCATAAATACCTCCTGAAAGGAAATTAGTATGCGGATTGATTTACATGTACATTCAACCTGCTCGGATGGCTCGCTTGCGCCGGCTGAGCTGGTGAAGCTTGCTGCCGAAAGCGGTGTCATGGCAATTGCGCTGACCGATCATGATACGGCGGCAGGCGTAGACGAAGCGCAGAAAGAAGGCGCCCGCCTCGGAGTGACGGTTCTTCCTGGAATTGAGCTTTCGGCCCGTTGGGAAGGGAAGGAAATCCATATCCTCGGCTACTGCATCCAGCCAGATAATCAGGAACTTGCGCGTTTTTTGACTGCGTACCTGGGAAAACGGTCGCAGAGAAACCAAAAAACAGCAGAACTCCTTATGGAAAAAGGGCTGCTCGACAGTCCGGAATCCATAAAAAAACGGTATCCGGGAGCTGTAATCACGCGAGCACATTTTGCGGAATATCTGTACGAAACCGGGGCGGCGTCTTCCGTAAAGGACGCATTTGACCGGTGGCTCGGAGACGGGAAGCCATGCTGCGTTCCCAAAGAGATGCCAGCCTGGGAGGAAGCGATTCACATAATTCGTCTTGCGGGCGGACACGCGGTGCTTGCTCATCCATGGCTGTACCGCATGAATGACAACCGTCTGGAACAGATGATCCGGGAACTTGTCGGTGCAGGCTTAGAAGGTCTGGAAGCCATTTACACGACGCATACCCTGTCTGAAGAGCAGAAGCTTCGCTGCCTGGCAGACCGGTATGGCCTGCATATCACCGGCGGTTCTGATTTCCATGGAAGCAAAAAGCCGGATATCCGGCTTGGCTTCGGACGCGGCCGCCTGTATATTGACAGTGATGTCATGGAGTGGCTGACTGCCCCGCAGACGCGCGGATAACAATTGCCGCAATGCAGATGCGTTGGCTGAAACAGTTCACAGAGCTGCGGATAAACAGCCGGTCACAATAGCAAGTATTATACCACAGAAGGAATATGATGTCCAGAGTGTGTCAGAAAATGCACGTCTGAAGGTACCGTTCATGATAGGAATTGTCTGAACTGAAAATTCCGTGAGATAACGCAGCGGCAGTGGGATTTTGCCGCTGCTTCGCGTACAGAAGCAGAGCATGAATTGCAACCCTCTGTGACAGGAAGGAGAGAAAGATGGGAGAACAGAGCCGGGAGGCAATGGAGCTTCGGTATCAGGAAGCCAGAAAGACAGAGATCAGGGATGGGGAGAGTGCTCTCAGATACCTGCCGGATTACGCGGCTTATGAAACCGCTTATGGAACAAAGCAATATTACGAGGATATTTATCGAAAGCTTTGTGCGGTTCCGGAGGAAAAACGCGGAGGCAGTTATCTGCTGGCGCTGATGAAAACCAGGGATCTTATGGCGGAGACTATGTTTGAGTACCAGGCGGGAATCCGGGATCTTTTTAAGGAAACCTGGCGGAAAAACAGCTGGAAGAATCAGGAGCCAAACGAGCAGGCGCTTGCGATTGCCGCGGCGTTTCTTGCCTGCAGGAATCATTCGCTGCATGGAAAGCACCTGGCAGAGCTGGAAGCTATGTATGAAGAGCAGAAAAAGAAGCCGATTTCAGACCAGGTCGGACAGGAGTTGGATCAGGCGAAGGCTGCGGCAGAGGAGGGACAGGCATGATAGCGGCACACAGTATATGGGTTTCATCAAGACGGGTAACGCTGGAACTGGAAGAGCAGGCAATTTATGAAACCGCTCCGTACCGGATCCTTGTAAATGGAGAGGATCGGGGAGAAGCGACCCGCATGATTCAGACCGTGACCGGATTGGAACCGGATCACGATTACAACATTGTTTTAAAGAGGGACGATGACAGCTGCAGCGTATCTGTACACACCGAACCGGAGCTAATTACGCTCAATGTCCGTGCGTTTGGCGCATTCGGTGACGGCGTTCACAATGATACGCAGGCAATACAGGCAGCGATTCTCTGCTGTCCGGACGGCGGCAGAGTTTTGGTTCCGGCAGGAAATTACCCGGTGACCAGCCTGTTCCTGAAAAGCAATCTGATTCTGGAACTGGCAAAGGGCGCGTCGATTCTAGGCATTTATGACCGGGAGCAGATTCCGGTGCTGCCCGGACAGATCGAGTATGAGGCGGAGGATACCTATTATAATCTCGGTACATGGGAAGGCAATCCATTAGATATGTATGCGTCGCTCCTGACTGGCATTTCTGTTGAAAACGTAGTAATATGCGGAGAGGGAACCATTGACGGCCGCGCGGACTTTACGAACTGGTGGAGAAATACCAAGGAGAAGGGCCGCGCATGGAGACCGCGGATGATCTTCCTGAACCATTGTAAGAATGTTACAGTAC
>CAJMMH010000371.1 GCA_905214365.1 uncultured bacterium | reverse complement strand
CAAGACCTTTTCCGCCATTGGTTCCCCATCTGTCCCATACGCCAGCATAAGTAACGTTCAGTTTTCCCTGCTCAGCCGCGCCGCTTGCCGCGTAAACGCCCTCTGCCATGCCTGCATCTACAGAAATAACTGGTCTCTGATAATTCTTTTTCATATGTAAACCTCCAGTCTGTGTCATCCTTAATCGCAACATTATTTTAAGCAATTTTTTCAAAAATGTCAAGCAATGATACCATGAAAAAAGTGTGAAGAAACGGGAGGATTTTTGGCGTTTTGCAGTAAAAAAAGAGACGTGATTTTGTTGATTTTGCATGCGAAACATCGGAAAAATCGGTTCCCGTTTGAGTGCAGCGCAAACCGGGACGATTGCGTAAAGCGTGAATGGCAAAATGGCCGCAGCGGATTGACGGATTCCGCCGAGCAGAGTATAGTAAAAGACAAACGGCAGGCGTTTTTGACATTGTCTGTCGGTTCCACGTTTATGCCGCCGGTGTTCGGGCTGATTGCTGCGCATGTGTCCATCCGCCTGATGCCGCTGTATGTCCTGTTTTTCATACTGCTGATGTTTGGCATGGTGGAGCAGACATTCCGGATCAGCGCGCAAAGAAGTAAGTAAAAACGTGTCCGGAAGACGGCACCTTAAAGTGCGCACCATTCCGGACACGTCGCGGCTTCTCCCGCAGAAAAAAATAGTCTGGCAGAGAAGCTGGTTCGTATGAAGAAATGATAGGAAGCAATCAGAAAATCCGATCCCAGATTCCGGTGGATATCAGGAAAAGGATCAGCATGACAACCGGAACGACATAGCGGATCAGGAATCGGTACAGACCGGCACGGCGGAATCGCTCTCCGTTTTTAGTTACTTCATCGGTGATCCACTTTGGACCGACGATCCAGCCGATCAGGATACTGGTCAGCAGGGAGATGAACGGCATCAGGAAGCTGTTGCTGATGTAGTCCATCAGATCAAGCAGCTGACCGGTAGTACCATTAGGCAGCTTCAGATCGAAATACAGGACATTGTAGCCGAGACAGATCAGGACTGCGGTAACAAGCGAGTAGCCGCCGATGATCAGGCACATCTTTTTGCGTGTCTGATGGAAGAGCTCCATGCAGTTCGCGACCAGCGTTTCCATGACAGAGACACAGGAGGTCAGCGCGGCGAAGCCAAGCATCAGGAAGAAGGCAATGCCGACAAACCGTCCGATTCCGCCCATCGAAGCAAATACCTTTGGGAGAGAAAGGAAGGTTAGGCTGGGACCGGAGGTCATGCCGTCGGTTCCAAGGAATACGAAGACAGCCGGAATAATCATCAGACCGGACAGGAATGCAACGACGGTATCAAAGATTTCAATTTGATTGACTGATTTTCCAAGGTTGACATCATCCTTTACGTAGGAACCATAAGTGATCATAATTCCCATAGAAACGCTGAGTGAGAAAAACAGCTGGCTCATCGCGTCCAGCAGAACCTCAAGGAAACGTTTTAATGTCAGCCCCTTGAAGTTTGGCAGGAGATAAACCTTCAGCCCGTCGAGACCGGTACGCACGGTTCCGTCTTCCGCCGTGCAGGAAAGCGTCAGTGAGAAGAATGAAATTCCAATGATCAGAATCAACAGGGCAGGCATCAGGATTTTGGAATACTTTTCAATTCCTTTTTCCACGCCGAGATAGACAACCCATGCGGTCAGTGAAAGGAAGACCAGCATAAATACAATCGGAGCCGCTTTGGAAGTGATGAATGAAGTAAAGTATCCGTCCTGTGCGGCTGCGGTTCCATCGGTTACAACATAGGCGGTCAGGTATTTCAGAATCCAGCCGCCGATGACGGAGTAGTATGTCATAATCAGCGCCGGAACCAGAAACGTGAGAAAGCCGAGAAAACGCCATTTCCTGCGCATTGCCGCATAGGCGTTCAGCGCATTCTGCTTGGTTTTTCGTCCGATCGCGATATCGGTTGTCAGCAGGACAAAGCCGAAGGTGAGTACCAGGATAAGGTAGATGAGAAGGAAGAGTCCTCCGCCGTCTTTGGCACACAGATAGGGGAAGCGCCAGATATTGCCGACGCCGACTGCGCTTCCGGCGGCAGCAAGGACAAAGCCGAGCGATCCGCTGAAGCTGTTCTTTTTTGTTTGCATAAGAAAACTCCTGTTATTCGTATTGCTCAGTTTCCGATGTGTTTCTGCTGCGGATTGCGTAAAAAAGTTTTTTCTGCTTACAGCAGGCGCAAGCAGGAATAAAACCATACAGTATAGGGCAGATCGACGATACGAAACTGGCGGAAAGCAGAAAAAATCAGAACAATCGGAAATAAAATAAATGTCCGCGATGCAAAAACAATCTCCGCTTGTCAAGCGGATATTCGCAATCCGCTTCGCTGCTTGCTCATAACCAAATAACTGCTTCGCAGTTTATCAGGAGGGGCTTGTACCTCT
>CAJMMH010000370.1 GCA_905214365.1 uncultured bacterium | reverse complement strand
AGTTATTTGGTTATGAGCAAGTAGCGAAGCGGATTGCGAATATCCACTTGACTAATGTGCGCCCGACGGCTGATCACAGCTGTCTGATCAATTATGGTTGACAAGGCAGACAGCCGGGCATCAGAAAAGCTGCGGCACAGCGCCGGATCATCGAGGATCAGAATCCCTCAATTTGTCTTGTTTTATATAGTTCTTTGCGCCGCAGGGCAGCTTGCCATTCCGCTTTCTGGGCTTCCGTTTCAACAAGAAGCTGCGGAACCGGTGTCGGCCGTTGGTTGTCATCAATGGAAACCATGGTGACGTAGGCGCGGTTGATTGGGCGGCGCATTCCGTCCGGAGCTTCTACGTAGGTATCCACCCGGACCTCCATGGAGGTTCTTCCGGTGTAGACAATTTTTCCGCACATATAAAGAATGTCATTTCCAAAAGCGCCGGCTTTGAAGCGCAGGTTGTCGATTGCGGCAGTGACAACCTCTTTGCCTGCGTGACGTCTGCCGACAATGCCTGCAGTTTCATCAATCCACATCAGAAGGCGGCCGCCGAAAAGCCGTCCGGCTCCATTGAGATCCGGCGGCATCAGCAGATGATACTGTTCGGTCAGTGATTCTTCCGCCAGCTTTTTTGTTGGTTCCATGTTTTGATCCTCCTGTTATATATACTTCTGAAATTTTTTATACATATGCCGTTGCGGCTGATTGAAAATATCCGCTTCTCATACTGTCTTTTTATTGGTTATAGCATAGAAAAGTTGTTGCGTCAACTTGAGGCAGTTCTGTGCGGCTGTGAAAAAATGATTCCGGATTTTCAACAGATCGTTTCCGACTGTGTTTCCGGTCGTTCACGGCAGAAGAAAAAAGCCGGAAAAAACTGATTTTTCTGCTTTTCAAACAGTCGGGAACGTGCTATACTTCTGCTTTGCAGCAGAGAAAAATTGCATTGTGAAAAAATCTGCTGCAGACAGGGAGTCCTGAATGGCGGGATCTGACCTTATTTACGGAAAAAGAGGAGAGGAAACATGAAACAAAGTACTGGGGATATGACGAGAGGACCGCTTGGAAAGCAGATTCTGATATTCAGCCTGCCGCTGATGCTGTCCAATGTTCTGCAGGTGCTGTTCAACATGGCAGACATTGCGGTAATCGGACAGTTTTCCGGTTCGATTTCGTTAGGGGCGGTTGGTTCAACAACAACGCTGGTTACTCTGTTTACCGGGATTCTGATTGGAATTGCCGGAGGAGAAAATGTGCTGGTTGCGCTTCATTACGGAGCTAGAAATAAAAAGGAAGTCTGTGAAACGGTTCATACTTCCGCAATTATTAGTCTGCTGATCGGTATTTTGATCCTGGCAGTCGGCGTGCTGTTTTCACGGAACATTCTGCAGCTGCTGAATACGAAGGAAGAGTTGATTGATAAGGCGACCAGCTATTTGCGTATTTATTTTCTGGGAATGCCGGCGTTAGCGCTGTACAACTTTGGTAATGCGGTATTCAGCGCGGTCGGCGATACCAGGCGTCCGCTGATTTATCTGTCCGCGGCAGGTGTTATTAATGTAGGACTGAACTTGTTTTTTGTCATTGTCTGCGGCATGGATGTGGAGGGAGTTGCGTTTGCCAGCATCATTTCCCAGTACATCTCGGCAAGCCTGATTCTGCTGGCGCTGTTCCGCAGCCGCGGCATTTATGGTATGCATCTGTGTGACCTAAAGCTGACGCCGGATAAGGCAAAGGCAGTGCTTGCGCTTGGTATCCCGTCCGGACTGCAGAACGGAATCTTCCAGCTGGCAAACCTGTTTATCCAGGCAGGCGTCAATACCTTCAGTGCGACAATGGTAGCCGGAAATTCAGCGGCAGCCAATGCGGACGCGCTGGTTTACGATGTCATGGCGGCGTTTTATACCGCGTGCGGCAGCTTTATGGGGCAGAATTATGGAGCAAAAAAGAAAAAGCGTGTGCTGCACAGCTATGTGATCAGCGTTGCATATTCCTTTGGCGTCGGAGCGATCATGGGTGTGCTTTTGGTTATTTTCGGGCGGCAGTTCCTGCATCTGTTCAGCAATGACAGCGCAGTGATAGAGGCTGGTATGAAGCGTCTGACGATTATGGGATTTTCTTATTGTGTGTCCGCGTTTATGGACAGTGCAATTGCGGCTTCGAGAGGACTTGGAAAGAGTGTTATTCCAATGATTATTGTCATTCTCGGATCCTGCGTATTTCGGATTGTATGGGTTAATACCATCTTTGCGTACTTCAAAACGATTCCGTCTCTGTACCTGTTGTATGTATTCTCTTGGTCAATTACCGCAATTGCCGAGATCATCTACTTTATCTCCGTGTACCGGAAAGCTGTCAGGGGCTGGCCGGACTGATTCTATGCCGGCGCGCAGTTCATTTTGAACGCGCGCCGTTTTTGCTTTACAGGAAATTGCTTTCCTGTAAAGTAAAAAACGCTCCGCGGGGAT